>CAYMXG010000087.1:0-8415 GCA_964394115.1 uncultured Enterobacteriaceae bacterium
TATAATCCGCGCCGCATTACTGAACCTTGCAGAACTACTAAACGTTTAGCGCGTTCCGGCGCCGTCAACCTGGCGAAAGCCGGGGTCCAGTAAGTATCCGCTGGATACCGGCCTGCGCCGGTATGACGGATAGACTGGATTCCGGAAGGACGAAGATGTATTCACAAATTGTGCAAGGCTCGATAATTATGCGTGGCCCGAAGGTGCGTAACAACCGCAGCCGGACAGATTATTTAAGGAGAAGGTAATTTGGATATCCACCGTACAGAAGAGGAACAGGTTGAGGCACTGAAGGCGTGGTGGGTTGAAAATGGCCGGTCCGCCATCTTCGGCGTGGTGCTGGGCCTGGGCGCAATCTTTGGATACCGCGCCTGGCAGGCACATGAATTGGCGCAGGCAGAGGGCGCCTCGAGTTTGTATCAGCAGGTATTGATGGCGGGCCAGCAGCCCGGCAGCGACGAGATCCGCAAGCAGGCCGAGGCCCTGGTGCAGCAGTATCCGGGCAGCACCTATGCGGTATTCGGGAACATGCTGCTGGCGAAGGCCGCGGTGGACGCCGGCGACCTGGAAAGGGCAGTGACACTGCTGGGTACCGCGCTCAAGGAAAACAAGGATGAGGTGGTGGATCTGGAACTGCGCTTGCGCCTGGCGCAGGTGCAGACTGCCCAGGACAAGCATGAGGATGCACTGGCCACGCTGAGTATCACCTCCGGCAAGGACTACGTCGCCGCATTCGATGAATTACGCGGTGACATAGAAGGCCGGCGCGGCAATGTGGATCAGGCCCGTGCCGCCTACGAGCGCGCGTTGACCGCGGCGCGGGAGGCCGGCACCGACGTCACCGTCCTGGAACTCAAACTCGACAATCTCGGGCGCGCGCAAAAATCATGAGTCTGCGGATGGCCCTGGTGCTGGCCATGGCTCTCGCCGGTAGCGGTTGCGGAATGGGCGACACGGTTAAACGCTATTTGAGCGGCGGCACGGACAACGCCGAACCGCCGGCGCCGCTGGTGGCGTTTCCTACCCGCCTCAAGGTCATCGAGCTCTGGTCCCGTGGCACCTCCGGTGTGGACGAGCAGTACCTGAAACTGGCCCCCAGCATCAGCGGCCAGCACCTGTTTATCGCCAGTCCGGATGGCGACATCGAGGCCTTTGACGCCACCAACGGTGAGCCGCTCTGGTCCGAGGATCTGGATGATGAATATGTCACCGGTGGACCCGGCACCGGCGAAAACACGGTGCTGCTTGGCACCGGCGAAGGCAAGGTCATTGCGCTCAACGCGGCGGACGGCAAGCAACTCTGGCAGTGCCAGCTATCCAGCGAGATCCTGTCCCCGCCGTTGCGCCGGGACGGCATGGTGGTGGCCCGTACCAATGACGGGAAAGTGTATGGGATTGACGGCAATAACGGCAAGCGCGCCTGGATCTATGACCGCACCGTACCCGCATTGACGCTGCGCGGCACCAGCATGCCGGCCATTGATTCCGGCCTGGTCATAGCGGGCTTCGATGCCGGCCGGCTGGCGGCGCTGGAGTTGCGCACCGGCAAGCTGGTATGGGAGGCGGCAGTGGCCACGGCGCGCGGACGTTCGGAACTGGAGCGCATGGTGGACATCGATTCGGATCCCCTGATCTACGACGGCGTGATCTACGTGGCCAGTTTCCAGGGCCAGTTGGCCGCTGTGCAAATGGATTCCGGGCGTATCCTGTGGAACCGGGAGATCTCGTCGCACGCGGGATTCACCGTGGATGAAAACTATGTCTACCTGACCGATGATGAAAGCCACATTCGCGCCTTTGACCGTTTTTCCGGCAGCACTATCTGGAGCAATGAAAAACTCCATGCGCGCGGCGCCACGGGTCCGGCCCGCGTCGGTGATTATGTGGTGGTGGGTGATCTGGAGGGCTTTCTGCACTGGATGGATCGCGCCACCGGCGAGTTCGTCGCGCGCGTGCAGTTGTCGGACAAACGCATCATTGTGCAACCCTTCGTGGTCGGCAAGGTCCTGTACGCCTACAGCAGCGACGGCGAACTGGCTGCCTACACTTACCGCTGACCTACCGGGCCTTGCGCAATGAGTGAATACTACCCCGTCATTCCGGAAACCGCGCTGCGGTTATCCGGAATCCAGTCATGGGCTTTATGCAGGCTGGATTCCAGGTCGCGGGTCCTGCGGACCCTGGCCCGGAATGACGTCCGAATTGTTCAGGAATTCCGCAAAACTCGATAACTTCACCCGGGGCGCAGCACCAGTTGCGCCGCTGGAGTGACGCGTGATTACCATGCTCCCCATCATTGCCATTGTCGGCCGCCCCAATGTAGGCAAGTCCACGTTGTTCAATCGCATCCTGAAGCGCCGCGACGCCGTGGTCGCGGACCAGCCCGGCGTAACACGGGATCGGCGTTACGGCATAGCCACGAGCGCCGGACGGCGCTTCATCCTCGTCGATACCGGCGGACTCGGCGAAGGCGCGGCAGATGACCCCACGCTGGCGCGCCTGGTGACAGAACAGTCCATGCGCGCGGTGACCGAGGCGGATGCGGTGCTCTGGCTGGTGGACGGGCGCGCCGGGATCACCGGCGCCGACCTGGAATTGGCACAGAGTCTGCGCCGTTCGGGCCGGACCCTGCACCTGGTGGTCAACAAGACCGAAGGCCTGGATCCGGACACGGCCCTGGCGGACTTTCATCGTCTCGGGATCGGCGCGCCAATCGCCGTCGCCGCCGCCCACGGTATCGGCGTCAGCACCATGATCGAATACGTACTGGAGGGGATCCCGGTCGTCGCCGAGATCCCGGCCCCGGACCCGGACGGGCTGACCATCGGCATCATCGGCCGCCCGAATGTGGGCAAGTCCACGCTGCTGAACCGGATGCTGGGGGAGGATCGCATGCTCACCTTCGATCAGCCGGGCACGACACGCGACAGTATTGCCGTGCCGTTCGCGCGCCGCGGCAGGAACTACGTGCTCATCGACACCGCCGGTGTGCGCCGCCGCGCCCGTATCGACAGCGCGGTGGAAAAGATAAGCGCCGGCAAGAGCCTGCAGACCATCGACAGTGCGCGCACAATCATCGCCGTCATCGACGCCAGCGAAGGTGTCACCGACCAGGACCTGGCGCTGCTTGGCCTCGCCGTGCAGACCGGCAAATCCCTGATCATTGCGTTGAACAAGTGGGATGGCCTGGACGCCGGGCAAAAACAGCACGTTGAAAGCCAGGTGGAGCGCAAGCTGGGATTCGCGGATTACGCCGCCGTCCAACACATCTCCGCGTTGCACGGCACCGGCGTGGGTGAATTGTTCGACACACTGGAACAGATCCGCACGTCGCTGGTGGCGCGGCTCAAGTCATCGGATGCCACCAGGTTGCTGGAGCAGGCGGTCACCCAGCATTCTCCGCCGCTGGTGCGCGGACGGCGCATCAAATTGCGTTACGCCCATGTGGGCGGGCATGACCCGCTGCGCATCATCGTGCACGGCAACCAGACCGAGTCAGTGCCGGACGCCTATCGCCGCTACCTGGAAGGTGTCTACCGGCACGCGCTGCGACTGGTGGGCACGCCGGTAATGATTGAATTCAAGCGCAACGAGAATCCGTATCGCGACAAGGGGAAGATGCCTGGCGGCAGGAAGAAACAGCCGGAGCGCAAGCGCAGTCACGGACCGAGAAAGAAGCGACGGTGAGTGGCAGACAAAACGGGGGGCAGAGCTTAAGCTCTGACCCCTGGTTGCAGAAGTGTCGCGATAATTACTCGAGGCCGTACTGGCTCTGGATGATGGTCAGGATACGGCGTGCATCCTCGCCGCTGTCCCACTCTCCGTCCTCGTTCATGACGATCATCTCGGTCTTTCGCCCCACGCCGGTCAGGCTGATCTGGAACAATTGTCCCTTGGACTCGTCATCGCCCCAGAATTTCATCTTCGACAACCAGCCCTTCTCTTCCTTCTCCGTCGCCTTGAAATAGGAGATTTGATAGAGACCCCTGGCTTCGTCCTTGCCTTCGACGAAGAAACCACCACGTTGCAAGGCCTTGTCTGTGCGGGGCCAGGCCAGGGAATACTCATCCGGCAACGCCAGCAGAATGCGGCCCTCGCCGGCATCGCGCAATTCCGCCGCAGGCCTGCTTGACGCAGGCGCAGGCGCGGGCGCTGCGGCGGTTGCGGCAGTGGAAGTTGCCGGTGCCGGTACTGGCGCGGGCGCCGCCATGGCAGTGGCGCCGTTGAACAACTGATTCAGCTCGCCGGCGACGAGTTTGTCGGCGCTGAGATCGGCGTCCCGGTCCACCCATTGCGCCGCATCGCCCTCCCCCTGCGCCTGGGATTGGCGTTGACTGGAGATGAACAGCACCGTGACTTCCGGCGTCGCGCCCGGTTCGGAGAAAATGCGGAATTTCAACCGCTGCATGGCGCCCTCCGCGGAGATCGAGGAGCCCCACCCGGTCTCCAGCACGCCGAGTTCGGCATCGTCAACCTCTACCGGGTAACCCTTCTGCTCGAAAAAGGCGCGCAGGCGCGGCCACATGTCGGCGCGCGGCTGGCGTACCGACACCCATTCCTCGCCAGGCGCGGCGCCAACCGGTGTTTCCGCCGCACGCTGGCGCTGCATCTGTGAGAGCGTGGCCTCCTCGTTGGGAATGGCCATGGAATCGTTGATGGTCTGCGAGGTCAGGTCCGGCGGGACTTCCAGTTCCGGCAGACTGTCACTCTTCTTGTACTCGGTGCGCTTGTCCGGCATCACGTCGTCCAGGCTGGGGAGCACACTGCAGCCGCCGACGGCAACCAGGGACAGAACGATGATTATCTTGCTGAGTTGATTCATTTGTTTACACCTGGTTCAGTACCCCGGCCATTCGCAGCGACGCCTCAACTTCAGGGTGAAAGCGATCCGAGAGCCAGGTCAACGGCAACCGTATGCCGGCCTCGATCAGTTTCATTCTGTGCAGCGCCCATTTGGAGGGTATGGGGTTGGACTCCAGAAAAAGGGTTTTGTGCAATGCTCCAATCTTGTCATCAATGGCAGCGGCGCCGGCGGCATCCCCGGCCAGGGCGCGCCCGCACAGTTCATGCATGGCCCGGGGCGCCACGTTCGCGGTCACGGATATGACCCCGTCACCCCCCTGCAACATGAACTCGCGGGCAGTGGCATCGTCCCCGGTCAACAGCAGGAACTTTGCCCCGCAATCGCGGCGGATACGGCCCACACGGGTCAGATCCCCGGTAGCCTCCTTCACGCCGATGATATTCGGAACCTGCGCCAGCCGCGCCACGGTCTCCGGCAACATGTCGCAGGCGGTGCGGCCGGGCACATTATATAGAATCTGGGGAATGGCTACGGACTCGGCGATAAAGGTGTAGTGCCGGACCAGCCCTTCCTGTGTCGGTTTGTTGTAATAGGGCGTGACCAGCAGGCACGCATCGACGCCGGCTTCCTTCGCGCCGCGGGTCAGGCGCAGCGCCTCAAGCGTGGAATTGGCGCCGGTGCCGGCGATGACCGGGACGCGGCCGCGGACCAGCCGCACCACGCGCCGCACCACGTCCAGGTGTTCGGCTTCGCTGAGCGTGGCGGACTCTCCCGTGGTACCGACGGCCACAATGCCATCGGTGCCGTTCTCGATATGTAATTCCACCAGCCGCGCCAACGCCTCCCAGTCCAGCGCCGTGTCCGGGGCCACGCCCGGATGCATGGGTGTCACCAACGCCACCAGGCTGCCGCGAAAATTGGCCGCGACTGAAGTCATCGTCGAACCGGCGCCGGGGAACGGGGCGGGGCGGGGAAGAAGCAGCGGAGAATCAAGCCGGATCCTGAATTAATGCTGATGGGGGAAAACAGGGCGGCTATGGTATCGGGACGCTCAGGGCCTGACAAGGCGCGGGCGGCGCGGATCGCGGCCCTTGCAGGGATGGCGGCAAACCCCGAAAATCCGCCCCCTGGACCCGCCTGAAACCCCAGTTGCCCGACATGCAGCAATTCCTGGTTATCACCGCAGTAGGTGAGATTGTCCCGCGCCTGATGGAGCAGATCGCGCGCGCGTTGCGCGATCTGGGCTGCAACATCACCGACAGCCGCATGGCCCAGCTCGGCAACGAGTTTGCGCTGGTCACCATGGTGTCCGGCACCTGGGACGCCATCGCCAAGACCGAGGATTACCTGCCGCGACTGGCGCGCGACATGAACCTTGCGCTGCATTGGCGCCGCACGACCCCCGCCAAGCCGGTCAAGGCCATGATGCCCTACGCCATCGACGTGGTGTGCTGCGATCGCGCCGGCGTGGTCCATGACATCGCCAAGTTCATGGCCGACAACGACATCCAGATCCAGGACATGTACACCAACTCCTACCTCGCCATGCACACCCAGACCCAGATGTTCTCGCTGCACATGACCATCAACATCCCGACCAACGTGTCCATCTCCGGACTGCGTGGCGAGTTCATGGACTTCTGCGATCGCCTGAACCTGGATGCTATTATGGAACCGGTTAAGTAACCCAGGACGCGCCGGGCACTGATGGGTAAAATTGCGGTTGATAAAAAGGTCCCTGACGTCTCGCTGCCCTCCACCGGCGGCGAATCCTTCCGGCTCGCCGATCACAAGGGTCACAACGTCGTGCTGTATTTCTATCCCAGGGACAATACGCCCGGCTGCACGCTGGAGGGGCAGGATTTTCGCGACTATATGCGGCGCTTCAAGGCCGCCAACACGCGCGTGTTCGGCATCTCCCGCGACAGTCTCGCCTGTCACGAAAAATTCAAGCAGGCCCAGGAGTTTTCCTTTGAACTGCTCGCCGACACCGACGCGAAGGCGTGCCGGCTGTTCGACGTGATCCGGGAAAAGAACATGTACGGCAAAAAGGTCATCGGCATCGAGCGCAGCACGTTTCTCATCGATGCCGGTGGCGTACTGCGCCGTGAATGGCGCAAGGTGAAAGTGGAAGGACACGCGGCGGAAGTCCTGCAGGCAGTGAAGGATCTGTGAACCTTGGCCGCCTCCGGCAAGCGCAAAGCCAGCGCCGTTGACGAACGCCGCCTGTTCGTGCTGGACACGAACGTGCTGATGCACGACCCGGCGGCACTGTTCCGCTTCAAGGAACACGACCTGTTCATCCCCATGGTGGTATTGGAGGAACTGGACGCCGCCAAGAAGGGTTCCTCGGAAGTGGCGCGCAACGCACGCCAGGCCAGCCGCTTCATCGATCAGCTGATCGATGACCGCGATTCCGAATCAATCGAAACAGGCCTCGACCTGAACACGCTGGACATCAACAACGGCGCGGCGCGGGCACAGGGGCGCCTGTTCCTGCAGACACGCCACCTGACCGGCGCCATTCCCGCCACACTGCCCGGCAGCAACGTCGACAACACCATTCTCGGCACTGCGCTGTCGTTGCAGAAGGAACGCGGCGGAAAGTCCGTCACGCTGGTGTCCAAGGACATCAACCTGCGTATCAAGGCGCGGATACTGGGCATTCATACCGAGGACTATTACAACGACAAGGTCCTCGATGATGCGAACCTGCTGTACAGCGGCATGGGTGCACTGCCGGAGGACTTCTGGAGCCGCAGCGGGGAGAATCTGCGTTCCTGGCAGGAACATGCGCGCACTTTCTACCACATCAAGGGCAAGCCACTGCCGGAGTGTTATCCGCACCAGTGCCTGTTCATTGACGGCGACTCCGACAATGTCGAGGCGCTGGTGCACAAGATGGACGCCGAAGGCACCACGCTGGTTTTGGCCACGGACCATCGGCGCGAGAACAGTAATGTGTGGGGCATCACCGCCCGCAACCGCGAGCAGAATTTCGCGTTGAACCTGCTGATGGATCCGGATGTGGACCTGGTGACGCTGGTGGGCGTCGCCGGCAGCGGCAAGACATTGCTGGCGCTGGCCGCGGGCCTGCAGCAGACACTGGAGACCAAGCGCTACCGCGAGATCATCCTGACCCGCGTCACCATCCCCGTGGGTGAAGACATCGGCTTCCTGCCCGGTACTGAAGAGGAAAAGATGGCGCCATGGATGGGTGCGCTGATGGATAACCTGGAGGTGTTGACCAGTAATGACGGCGGCGGGGGCGGTGATTGGGCCCGCGCCGCCACCGCGGATCTGGTCAACAAGCGCATCAAGCTGCGCTCGTTGAATTTCATGCGCGGGCGCACGTTTTTGAACCGCTACATCATCATCGACGAGGCGCAGAACCTGACTTCGAAGCAGATGAAGACACTGATCACGCGCGCCGGCCCCGGCAGCAAGATGATCTGCCTCGGCAACATCGGCCAGATCGACACGCCCTATCTTACCGAGACCACCTCGGGCCTGACCTACGTGGTGGATCGCTTCAAGCAGTGGCAACACAGCGGCCACATCACCCTGCGCCGCGGCGAGCGTTCACGGCTGGCGGACTTCGCCAGCGAGAT
>CAYMXG010000088.1:0-7772 GCA_964394115.1 uncultured Enterobacteriaceae bacterium
GACGCCGCGCGCATTTCTGATCCGGATTCTGCTGCTCGGGCGCGCCATCCGCAAACACGGCACACCGGCCGAAATTACCGGCGTGCTGCTGCCGAACGTCGTGGCAACACCGGTGTTGTTCCTGGCGCTGCAATACCTGGGTCGCGTTCCGGCGCTGCTGAACTATACGGCCGGCGGTCAGGCGCTGGCGCTGGCGTGCCGTACCGGTCGCCTGCGGCGGGTGTACACCTCGCGAAAATTTGTTGAGGCGGCCAAGCTTGAGGCAACACTTGAAGCCTTGCGGGTGGAAGTTGAGGTGCATTTCCTGGAGGACCTGCGCGCGCAAATCGGCTTGCTTGACAAGCTGAAGGCGGCGCTGGCAACGCCGTGGATGTCAGCACTGTATGCACGCCAGGTATCGAATCCGGATCCGGATCGCCCCGCGGTCATCCTGTTTACCTCAGGATCCGAAGGCACTCCCAAGGGCGTGGTGTTATCTCATGCAAACCTGCTGTCCAATTTCGCGCAAGTACGCTGCCACATCGATTTCAGGCCCGCCGACCTGGTGTTTTCCTGCCTGCCGTTGTTCCATTCCTTTGGTCTCAACGCCGGATTTCTGATGCCGCTGCTGGGCGGTTGCCGGATATTCCTGTACCCGACACCACTGCACTATCGAATCATCCCTGAACTCATTTACGAGCTCGGCGCGACGATCCTGTTCAGCACCAATACGTTTCTGAAAGGTTATGCACGTTGCGCCCACGCCTACGACATGCACACGCTGCGTTACGTGGTCGCCGGCGCGGAGCGCCTCAGTGACGAAACCGTGCGCAACTGGCAGGAAAAATTCGGCCTTCGTGTCCTGCAGGGGTATGGCGTCACCGAGGCCAGTCCGGTTATCGCCGTCAATACACCTTTGAATAATCGGACCGGCAGCGTGGGCCAGTTATTGCCGGCCATGGAGTACTACCTGGCGCCGGTGCCCGGGATCCAGCAAGGGGGGCGCCTTGCAGTGCGTGGTCCCAATGCCATGCTTGGCTACCTGTTGCTGGATCAAAATGGCATTGTGCCGGTTGGAACCGAGCGCGGCCCCGGCTGGCACGACACCGGCGATATCGTCACCATTGATGCCGCCGGGTTTGTGACCATCCTGGGCCGGGCAAAGCGCTTCGCCAAGATTGGTGGCGAGATGATCTCGCTGACCGCGGTGGAAGAACTTGCCCAGCGCGTTTGGCCGGGCAAGCCACATGCCGCACTCGGCCTTGCTGATGAGCGCAAGGGCGAGAAAATCGTCCTGGTCACGGAATACCGGGGTGCAACACGGCGGGAACTGCTCGAGGCGGCCAGGCAGATGCATTACGGTGAACTGCTGCTGCCGCGCAAGGTGGTGCTGATTGATGCGATGCCGGTATTGGGCACCGGCAAACTTGACTACGTCGCCTTGCAAAGGCTGGTGCAGGAGGAAGACACGCAAAACAGCGGCTGGATTCGGCGCCTCGGCTTTTTCAGTGGGAGCCGGTAAGGGGCACGAATCCCACTGGCAACACGTCTTCCTCGTGGATAGTACCGTGCTCATCCTTGCGCAGTAACTTCAACGATTGCGTAGCACCGGCGGGACCCACCGGCACGACCAGGCGCCCTCCGGACCGCAACTGCTTCAGTAATGGCGGCGGGATCTGATCCGGGGCTGCAGTCACCAATATGGCGTCAAACGGCGCGTATTCCGGCCAGCCATGATAGCCATTGCCGACACGCACCTGCACATTGGAGTAACCGAGCCGGCGCAAATCCGTTTCCGCCCGTTGCCCCAGCTCCGGGATGATCTCAATCGTATAAACCTGCCGGACCAGTGTCGCCAGGACCGCGGCCTGATACCCCGACCCGGTGCCGATTTCCAGCACCACGTCCCCGGGTTGCAGTTCGGCCAATTCAGTCATCAGCGCGACGATGTATGGTTGGGAAATGGTCTGACCGTGCCCAATGGGCAGGGGGCGGTTGGCATAAGCCAGCTCGCGCAGTTCCTGTGGCACAAATTCATGCCTTGGCACGCCGGCCATTGCCTCAATGACACGGGCGCTGAGCCGCGGCCGTCCGGTGTGTGCCTGGGTGCGGGTGACCGTTGTGGCGATCTCATCCAGCATGCGCTGACGCGGACCTTTGAATTCATCGTCAGCCATGCAAGGCGAACTCACGCACATTCCCACCATCAGCAGGGTGGCGCCCAGACAGTTCCACCTGCAATTGGAGCCAGTCATGGGACCAGCTTAGCAAAGTCAGGGGACTTCGGCGGTACCAGTCCATGTTATGCACCAGGCGCGGTACCGGGAAGCGCTGCGAGGCCGTTATGATGGGCGCTCACAACATTCAAGAGGTCCGGGTATGGACAGACTACGCGCCTTTATCCGGAATATTCCGGATTTCCCCAAACCGGGCATCCAGTTCAAGGACATCACGCCGCTGGTTCGCGACCCGGCCATGCTGCGTTTGACGGTGCATCAGCTCATCCATCCGTTTCTCGGCGAGAGACTGACGGCCGTCGCCGGCATGGAGGCGAGAGGATTTATCTTCGGCAGCCTGGCGGCCTGGGAACTGGGCATCGGGTTTGTGCCTTTGCGCAAGCCGGGCAAGCTGCCCTATGACGTGCAGGCCATCAGTTACGACCTGGAATACGGATCCGCCAGCCTGGAAGTGCATATGGACGCCGTGACCAGCGCAGATCGCGTGCTGTTGGTGGATGATCTTATTGCCACCGGCGGCACAGCAGCGGCCAGCTGCGAACTGATCGAGAAACTGGGCGCCCAGGTGGCGGGGTGCGCCTTCGTTGTGGAACTCGACGGGCTGGGCGGAAGGGGTCGGCTCACGCGCCACCGGTTCCATTCCCTGCTAAAATACTGAGCCGGTCAGATCAGGCCGCCGTTGATGTTCAGGACCTGCCCGGTGACATAGGCGGATTCATCCGAGGCCAGGTACACCGCGGCCGCCGCCACGTCAGCGGCGACGCCAAACCGGCCCAGCGGGATCTCATGCCGGCGCTGCTCAAGGTAATCTTCCGACATCACGCCATCGGCAAAGGCCGTGCGAATCCAGCCCGGGGCCAGCACATTGACACGAACAACGGGCGCAATGTCCCGCGCCAGGGAACGGCTGAACCCCAGCACACCGGCTTTCACTGCGGCGAACATCTGCGGATTGCGACCGGGCAAACCGGACAGCGCCAGATCCCAGGACATATTCAGGATTACACCCCGACCGGCGGCCTGCATCAGCGGGGCCACGGCCCAGCAACATTCCATGGTGCCTTTCAAGTCCACATCCAGCAGGCGTCGCAACTTGGTCTGGTCATCCTGGGCGGCACCATCGCCGGTAAGGATGTCAGCGCCGGCATTGTTGACCCATATATCCGGCACGCCGAGATGGGACTGTGCGCGTTCGATCAGCTCCGAAACTCCGGCGCTGTCCCCGACGTCGGCACGCACGGCGAATGCCTGCCGGCCGAGGGCACGGATCTCCCCGACCACGTCCTGCGCGCGTCGAATGGACTCGCGATAATTAACCACCACGTCGCAACCCTGGCCTGCAAACGCCAGCGCAATGGCGCGCCCGATGCCACTGCTGGCTCCGGTGACCACTGCCTTCCTGCCCTGCAGTCTCGGATCGTTCATCGCCCATGCATTCCTTGTTTACACCCGCCCGGCACCCGCTGCGCCGGGCGTTATAATGTCCGCGGAAATTCTATACTACACGTCCCGGCACACCGGCCGCCGTCCGCAGTTTCTGTTCAGGGAGCTGGCTAATGGCAATTGAGCAATGGGATCCGCGCCGCGACGGGGCATTGGATGAAGCCGGCCTGCGGCGCAAACTTGAGTCGCGTGGCTACCGGTGCATGACCTATGTTTATCCCCCGGGCACCATTTTCCCTGCACATACCCACGACCTCGACAAGTTTGATGCCGTGCTGAGCGGTCAATTTCGCATCGAGCTGGAAGGCGTTGCGCACGTCCTCCTGGCCGGGGATTGCCTGCACGTGCCACGGGGGAAAATCCACAATGCGGCAGTAATTGGTGCTGTGCCGGTGGTAAGCATTGATGCAATCAAGACGCCGGCCTGAACCCCCGCCGTCACCCGAGGCGCCGCGCCTGTGGGCCTGCCCGAGTTGCGGCTGGGAGGTCAGGTCACCTTTTTGCCCGGGGTGCGGGGAACGGCCGCTGGCGCCCGGGGAACTGACCGTGCGCGGTTTGCTCGGGCAACTCGCGCGCATATTCACGAATATTGACGGCCGCGTGATCTACAGCTTTCGCTGCCTGGTGAACCGCCCGGGCCTCCTGACCTTGGCATACCTGAATGGGCAGCGGCAGCCGTACCTGGGGCCGTTCCAGATGTTCATCCTGGCCAACCTGCTGTTTTTTGCGCTGCAGTCATTCCTGTCCGAGTTCCGGATCTTTTCAACCCTGCTCGAATTAGCCACTCGCAACCAGCCCGGGAGCGAACTGGCCCGCCTCCTGGTCGCTGAGCACCTTGCCGCCACCGGATTGTCATTGGAATCCTATGCGCCGGTTTACAACCAGGCAGTCTCGGTGAATGCGAAGTCCCTGATTGGGCTGATGGTGTTGCCGTTTTCCGTGGTTCCGCCCCTGGTGTTCTGGCGTTCGGCACACCCGTTTGCGGTGCACGTGGTGTTCTCCCTGCATTTCTACGCCTTCTTGCTGCTGCTGTTCTGCGTGCCGCTGGCAGCGCTCACCATTGATAACGCCCTGGGCGGCACGGGTACGCTTAGCCCGCATGCGGATGACATACTTTCGGTGGTGCTGCTGCTGGTGTGCGCGGCCTACCTGTTCCTGGCAAGTGGCCGGGTCTACGCCTCCCGGGGATTCCCGCGCGCGCTGCAGACATTGGTTTTGACCGTGGCAGTGGTCGGGATCTTTCTCGGTTACCGCTTCAGCCTGCTGCCCATAACGCTCTTCACGACCTGAGCGCAAGTTGGTGTTGCCGGTACCCGCGGGCGAAACCTCATTCCGCCGCCCCCAGCACCCGCTCCAGTTGTGCGCGCAAGCCGGACATGACCTCCAGCGCGATACCGGCAAAATTCTCCGGTCCGACCTCCGCGAACCCCATGGCGCGCAACAACGGCATGCAGTCTTCCGGTTCCATGGAAAAGCTGGAAAGGTTCTTGAGATCAAACAGGCGCAGGCAGGTTTCCAGGCGGCGCAGAAATTCGTAACCCTGTCGCAATTCCCGGGCCGTATCCGGCGCCAATAACCCGGACTGCTCGGCGCGATTGAGGATGTCCCGTGTGGAACAGGACTGCAACGCCGGGGTGCTGCGCCCGTGGGCCAGTTGCAGGAAGTGGCAGACAAAATCCACGTCCATGATTCCGCCCCGGCCGCGCTTCAGCTCCAGCCGCCCCCGTGGCCTTCCCAGTTCCCGCTCCACGCGCATGCGCATCGTCAATATCGCCTCACCCAGCAAGACCAAGTCGCGTTCGGCGTAAACAAAGGTCTCAATCTGCGTCAGCGCACCGGCACCCAGTCCGGACGGGTCAAATACGGGCCGGCAGCGGGTCATCATTTGCCGCTCCCATACCTCGCGCTCCGCACTGTGGTAGTCAATGAATGACCGCACCGAAGTAATCAGCGCGCCGGCCGTGCCATGGGGACGCAAGCGCATGTCCACCTCGTAAAGTGCACCCAATGGCGCGGCAGCCGCGATATGGCGCAGGAAGCGCCGGACCCGGCGCGCCACCTCGGCGCTTTCATGGCCTCCTGTGCCTGGCAGAAGAAAGATCAAATCCAGGTCCGAGCCAAAACTCATTTCGCCCCCGGCCAGCCGCCCCATCCCCAGCACCGCGAAATCCTCGCCCAACTGCCCCGGGGTCAACTCGAATATTTCCAGGCTGACGCCGAGCACGGCCTCCGCCAGCCGCGTCAATGCCTGTTCCAATTCCGCAGCCGGCAGGTCTCCCCGCAACCAGCGCACCAGCGCTGACAGCATGAATTCGTTTTTGCCGAGCCGCAGCTGGTCCAGGGCTGCCTCCACATCGGCGCCGGTTCCGGCCCGGCGCAAATGACGCTGCACGTCCGCCACCGATCCTGATACCGTCATCGGCGCATCGACATACGCCGCGGCGCTGGCGCCTGCATAAAAAAGAAAGCGTGTAAAGTACCAACTGGCGCCAAAGACCCGCGCCAGCATCGCGTCGTCCCGCGGAATATTCCCCCAGCCTTCCTGTTTGCGCACCAACTCCCAGCGTTCCAGGCTGCTGGCGGCCGACTCCGGCCGCCAGACCATGTCCACAGCATTGCGACCGGCGATGGCGACGTTCATTCCCGGCTGCCTGGCGGCGGCAGGATGCGTTCAAACGCATGCTGTGCCACGGAACGGTTCACCAGCAATTCGGTTTCAAACATCTCCAGCAACTCGTCGTTTGATCTTCCGGGCAATCCCAGTGACCGCGCCAGCAGCAGTCTCAGCGCGGGATCCTCCGGCAGTTCGTGCGTCTGCTGCTCGTCGATCATCTGCAGGCGGTTTTCCAGGCGGCGCAGAAACAGGTACGCAGCGCGCATATCCCGCGCATCTTCCACCGGCACCAACCCGCACTCCGCGAGTCCGGACAGGGAACGCAACGTGCTGGTGGACTTGAGCCGGGGATGGCGGGCGGCGTTGACCAGCTGCAGGATCTGCACGAAAAACTCGACGTCCCGGATCCCGCCCTCGCCGACCTTCACATTCCAGTGGCCGCGTCGCCTGCGCGCACTGGCCATGTCGTTCTTGATGGAGACGAACCGATCCAGGTCCTCGCTGCTGAGGGAACGCCGGTAGATGAATGGTTGCAGTCGTTGCAACAGCTCATCGCCAAGGGCCATGGCCCCGGCCACCGGGCGCGCCCGCAGCCAGGCGATCCGCTCCCAGGCATCGGAACTGGCCTCGTAATAATGCTCGGTGTCATCCAGGGCCATGAACAACGGGCCGCTACGGCCCCAGGGCCGCAGGTTCAGGTCCACGCGGTACAGAAAACCTTTTTCGCTCCTCTCCTCCAGCAACCGGGAAAAGCGCAGCAGTCCATCCATAAGCTGCTTCTGAAATACCTCGATTTCCCCGTCCGTGCCATTGGCGCTGACATAAATCAAATCCAGATCGGAGCTGAAATTCAATTCTTCGGCGCCCAGTTTGCCCAACGCGAAAATGCACACCGCATCGTGCGGCTTTCCCAGGGCGCCGCCGAGGCCGGCCAATTCCAGCGCCGCCCTGACCGTGCGAACCGCCAGGTCACTCAGGTCTTGCAAGACCTGTTCATAGGGTTGTCGTGCCTCGAGGTCCACGGCCGCGATGCGCAGCAATTCCCGGTATTTGGTCTCGAGCAAAAGGTCGGGATCGATAACCCGGGGGGCGGGTGGCAATATGGGTGCGCCGGAACCGATGATCGTCATGGCGGCGGGGTGACGGCAGACAAAATGAAACAGGAAGCGCGAAAGGCTGATTAGATTTACCACGGCACGCAGGGATTCGGGCGCCAGTGAGTCCAGAATTCGGCGCGCCTCAGCGTCCTCCCGCAACTGCTCCAGCCGATCCCCGGCCGCCCGGGGATCCGGCGCCGCCGCCAACAGTTGATGCACGGACGCCATCACACCTTGGTGTAGATCTCCCCTCCCCCGTCACGGAATTCCCGCGCCTTGTCCGTCAGCGCCTGCTCCAGGGCGGCCTGTGAGCCATCAATGCCGTGAAGTTGCGCGTACTCGCGCACATCCTGGGTGATCTTCATGGAGCAGAAGTTGGGTCCGCACATGGAACAGAAATGG
>CAYMXG010000088.1:7782-8407 GCA_964394115.1 uncultured Enterobacteriaceae bacterium
CTACCGTTGCGGCTTCGGCGTCTTGCGGCGTCAGCTCGTGGTAGATCTTCGCGCCGGCCCGCTTGAATTCTTCTGCCTTTTCTTTCATGCCGACCTCCAGCGCAGTCTGCTCATCCAACCCCTTCTTCGCCGCGTACTCGCGCACATCCTGGGTGATTTTCATGGAACAGAAATTGGGTCCGCACATGGAACAGAAGTGAGCCGCCTTGTGCGCATCCTTGGGCAGGGTCTCGTCGTGGTATTCACGTGCCCGCTCCGGATCCAGGCCCAGATTGAACTGATCCTCCCAGCGGAACTCGAATCGCGCCCGCGACAGGGCATTGTCGCGCAGTTGCGCCGCCGGGTGGCCCTTGGCCAGATCCGCTGCATGGGCGGCAATCTTGTAGGCGATGATGCCTTCACGCACGTCGGCACGGTTAGGCAGTCCGAGGTGTTCCTTGGGGGTCACGTAGCACAGCATTGCCGTGCCGAACCAACCAATCATCGCGGCGCCGATGGCGGAGGTGATGTGGTCATAACCAGGGGCAATGTCCGTGGTCAGCGGGCCCAGGGTGTAGAACGGCGCTTCGTGACATTCGCGCAATTCCTTCTCCATGTTCTCGCGGATCCGGTGCATGGGCACATG
>CAYMXG010000089.1:0-6983 GCA_964394115.1 uncultured Enterobacteriaceae bacterium
ACGGTGGCCCGATCCAGCAGCGGGTCCAGTTGTGCCGGGCGATCCACTCCCCATGCCATAAGTTCCGGCCGTGCCGCCACCTGCAGGCCGGCATGTTGCGGCCGTGTCGCCAGCGTCACCAGGCCGCAACCCACGCGCGCCGCGGCCTCGCCCGCCAGCATGGGCGCGCCAGCGAATCCCGCGTCACCGCCAATCACCAGCAAGTGACCGAAATTCCCTTTATGCGCGTCCCGTGCCCGGCGCGGCAGCGGAAAGGTGTTCGTGGCATGGCTAAGGAGTCGCGCTTCGGGCTTCAGGTCTGCGAACAGCGCGTGATCCACACCCAGGTCCGCCAATTCCACCGTGCCGGCGCATTCCGGCCCTGAACCCGTATGCAAACCCGGTTTCAGCGCGATGAAGGTCACCGTCCTGGCGGCATGCACCGCGTCGCCCATGATCGCGCCGCTGTCTGCATTGAGGCCCGAGGGCACATCCAGTGCGAGCACCGGCCGGTGCATGGCGTTGATCTGTTCTATGGCCCCGGCAAATGCGCCCTCCACTGCCCGCGTGATACCGGTCCCCAGCAACGCGTCGATGATCAGATCCACATCCTGCGGCAACGCGACGGCAAACGGCTGGACCACGCCACCGGCGTCGCGGAATCGCTGCGCCGCGGCTGCGGCGGTGGGGGCAAGCGCGGGGATGTCCACCAATGCCAGGACCTGCACCGCGAAACCCTGCTGGCGCGCCAGGCGCGCGACCACATAGCCATCGCCCCCGTTGTTGCCGCCGCCGCACGCCACCAGCAGGCGCCGTTGTTCCGGCCAGTGTCTTCGCAATGACTCAATCGCTGCCGTCCCCGCGCGTTCCATCAGCTCGACTGAAGTCAGGCCCATGCGATCCAGCGCGCGGCGTTCCAGCTCCCGCACGGCATCGGCGCGATAAAGGCGATCAGGTGAAGCACTCATAGACAGTCCCGATGGGGACTAAAGCTTAAGGTAGTTCTGGCGATAAAACCGCAATTCGGTGATCGAATCACGAATGTCCTCCAGCGCCAGATGCACGGATTCCTTGTTGAATTGCGCCTGTTGCGGCGCCCAACGTTGCACCAGGATCTTGAGTGAACTCACATCCAGGTTGCGATAGTGGAAGTGGGCCTCCAGCTCCGGCATCAGGCGGGCCATGAAGCGCCGATCCTGGCAGATGCTGTTGCCGCACATGGGGGAGACCCGTGGCGGGACATGTTGGCGCACAAACTCCAGCGTGCGCAGCTCGCATTCACGGGTGGTCAGATCGCTGCGCCGAACCCGGTCCACCAGGCCGGTGCGGGTATGCTGGCGCGTATTCCATTCGTCCATGGACGCCAATGCCGCCTCGGGGACCTTCACCGCCATGACCGGCCCTTCCGCCAGCGTGTTGAGCTGGGTGTCGGTGATGATGGTGGCGATCTCGATGATATAATCCAGCCCGGGGTTCAACCCCGTCATTTCCAGATCCACCCAGATCAGATTTTCCGCGGACTGCGTCATAGCATCTCATTTTAACCACAAAGGCACTGGCCAAACACGAGCAGGAAGCAAGAGCCTGTCATCCCGAACGAGCGCAGCGAGGAGAGATCTTGGATAGATTCCTCACTACGCTCGGAATGACAGGCTGAACCTGAGACACTACCCGGCATGGATACCGCCATCATAATCGCGCTGCTCGCCGGATTCTGCCTCCAGTTCGCCCTGGTGCGCCGGCATGTGGCCCATATCGCCGCCCATCGCGACACCGTCCCGCCGGCATTCGCCGGGCATATCCCCCTGGCGGCGCACCAGAAGGCCGCGGATTACACCCGCGCCAAGGTGCGCCTGGGGCTGGTGGACTTTGCCGTCGGCGCGGGGCTGGTATTGATTTGGACACTGGGGGGCATGCTCGACGCCCTGGATCGGTTCTGGCGCGGAGCCGAATCGTCCGCACTCTGGTCCGGCGTCGCCGTGGTTATCACCTACATTGTCATCAGCGCGCTGCTGGAATTGCCGCTGTCGTTGTATCGGACCTTTCGCCTGGAGCAGCGTTTCGGTTTCAATCGCATGACACTGCGATTGTTCGTCGTCGACCTGCTGAAGCAGGCCGCGCTGTTGCTCGTCATCGGCGTGCCGCTGGTCACGCTGGTGTTGTGGACCATGATCAAAAACCCGGCGCACTGGTGGTTCCTGCTCTGGGTCATCTGGCTGGCATTCAGCCTGATCATGATGTGGGCCTACCCGGCCTTCATCGCCCCCTGGTTCAATAAATTCCGGCCCCTGGCGGATACTGCGCTGCGCGCGCGCATCGAGGCGCTCCTGCAACGCAACGGCTTCGCCAGTCAGGGCATCTTCGTCATGGACGGTTCATCCCGCTCCACCCACGGCAACGCCTACTTCACCGGCATGGGCGCCAACAAGCGCATCGTGTTTTTCGACACCCTCATCGGCGAGTTGAGCCACGAGGAGATCGAGGCAGTGCTGGCGCACGAACTGGGGCATTTCAAGTGCAAGCACATCACCAGCCGCATCACCATCATGGCGGCGGTGATTTTCGCCGGTTGTGCCCTGCTGGGCTGGCTCGCCGGACAGGGCTGGTTTTATGCCGACCTGGGCGTCAGCATGCCGTCCGTGCATACCGCCCTGATCCTGTTTCTGCTGATCGCCCCGGCGTTCACGTTCTTCCTGCAGCCGGGATTCTCCTGGCTGTCGCGCCGGCACGAGTTCGAGGCGGATGATTTCGCCGCCGGCCAGTCGCAGGCCGCCCATCTCATACATGCACTGGTCAAGTTGTACCGGGAAAATGCGAATACCCTTACACCTGACCCGCTGTATTCGTCGTTTCACGATTCCCATCCGCCGGCGCCGGTGCGCATCGCACACCTGCAGGGCAGCTCGGCGTGAAGTTGGCACGGGCATTCCTCTGCTTTGTGGCGTTGCTCCCCGCCGCCGCATGGGCCGGCGGCCGGGACACCCCCTCCGGTGCAGCCTTGCACGAAGCCCATTGCACGCGTTGCCATGGCGAAGACATTTACACCCGGCCGCAGCGTCTCGTTAACACTTACGCCGAATTGCGCAAGCGTGTGCAGGAATGTGAGTTGAGCGCGGAACTGGGGTGGTTTGAAGAAGAGGTGGGGGCGGTGGTGGGGTATTTGAATGATACTTTCTACAAGTTTCCGGCTGGGTCACAGTAGCGCAATCCGTATCTCGTATCTCGTGAAGCGTATCTCGTTGAAACCCGTATCTCGTCATTCGTGAAGCGTTTCTCGTGAAAACCGGTGATCGGGTCTCTTTCACGCTTCACGAGATACGTTTTTTATATTTCTCTTCGCCCCGACAACGCCCTCGCAAGCGTGGTGCTGTCCACGTATTCCAGCTCTCCACCCATGGGCACTCCGTGGGCGATGCGGGTCACGCGCAGTCCGCGGCGGTGCACCATATCGCTGATGTAATGGGCGGTGGCCTCGCCCTCCACCGTGGAATTGGTTGCCAGGATGATCTCCTGCCGGCCCGGCTCCGCCAGCAATTCATCCAGTTGATCCAGACCCAGGTCCTCGGGCCCGATTCCGTCCAGGGGCGACAGGTGGCCCATGAGCACAAAATACAGACCGCGATACCCGGCCTCCTCCACCGCCTGCACGTCGGCCGGGCTTTCCACGATGCAAAGCAGGGTTTGATCGCGCTTGCCGCTGGTGCACAGTGCGCACAGATCGGTTTCGGAAAAGGTACGGCAACGACGGCAGTGACCGATCCGATCCATGGCGTTCTGCAGTACCGCAGACAGGTGGCGGGCGCGATCTCGATCGCGCTGTAACAGGTGGTAGGCAATGCGTTGCGCTGATTTGCGGCCGATGCCCGGCATGCAGCGCAAGGCATCCACCAGGGAGGAAAGGAGTCCGGACTCCGCCATGTCAGCCGGTTCTCAGTCCTGTCCCGAAGGGAAAAGAAAACACCGCCGCATCCATCCGGTCACAACGGCAGTTTGAACCCCGGCGGCAAGCCCATGCCGGTTGTCACGCGCGTCATGCGCTCCTGGGTCGCGGCTTCGACGCGCCGGTTGGCATCGTTGACCGCCGCGGCAATGAGATCTTCCAACATTTGCCGGTCACCGGTCAGCAGTGCGGGTTCAATCTCGACCCGGCGCACGTCGTGCCTGCCGGTCATGACCACCTTGACCATGCCGGCGCCGGCCTCCCCCTGCACTTCAATGCGGGCGACATCTTCCTGGGCGCGTTGCAGTTGTTCCTGTACCTGCTGTGCCTGTTTCAGGATGCCATCGAACTGCGATTTCATCGTTGCGGCCGTACCGTGGACTCATCCAGAGTGGCATCGAATGCTGTCACCAGCGCCTGCACGTTGGGGTCGGTGCGCATTTTTGTCAGTGCCGCCGCCTGTGTCTCGCGCTCTTCACGTGCGCGCCGTTCCGCCGGCGTTTCCTTTTGCGGCTGCTCCACACTGATGACCAGCCGGATATCGGGGCCAAAGCGCGTGCGCAACGCATCCTGCAGGCGCTCCTTCTGGGTGGTCTTGAGCAGATGTTCCTGGCTCGGGGCCAGCACCAGGTGCACGCGATCACGGGTCCTTTCATGCAACACGCAATGGCCGGCCAGTTCCTTGACCAGCCCGGCGAGCGCCATTTCATCAATAACCTGTTGCCAGTCCCCGGCCACGGCCGACTCGGCAGAGATATCCGCGACCCGGGTTGCGGCGGATTCGGCGGGAACGGGAACCGGCGCCGGGGCTGAACGCGCGACACCGGATGCGGCCACCATGTCCACGCCGCCCGGCCGGAATGCCAGCATGCGCACCAGCGTCATTTCAAATCCGATGCGCGGGTCCGGTGTGGAGGCCAGGTCACGCCGGCCCAACAACGCAATCTGGTAATACAGCTGCACGTCTTCGGGCCGGAACAGCGCGGACAGGCGCAACGTGTCGTCATCCCGCGGCCCGCTGCCCTCGGGCAGCAAGTGCACCAGCGCGATATCATGCAACCGCGCGATCAACTCGGCCAGGATGCCCTCGTAATCCGGATTGTGCTCGGCGATGTGCGTGGCGCGCGCCAGCAGGTCCTGCGCGTTGCCGGCGGCCAATGCCTGCAACATGGCGACCAGTTCCACGCTGTCAATGGTACCCAGCATCTCGCGCACCTGTTCCTCGCGCAGTGCGCCTCCGCCGAAGGCAATGGCCTGGTCAAGCAGGCTCAGCGCATCGCGCATGCTGCCGGCGGCCGCCTGCGCCAGGTACTGGATGGAGCGGGCATCCGCGGCGACCGACTCCAGTTCGGCGATCTTTTTCAATTGCCCCTCGATCTGCTCCGGACCGAGATGCTTCAGGTTGAATTGCAGGCAGCGGGACAGGATGGTGACCGGCACCTTCTTTGGTTCCGTGGTGGCAAGCAGGAACTTCACGTGCGGAGGCGGTTCCTCCAGGGTCTTCAGCAGGGCATTGAAGCTGTGGTTGGAAAACATGTGCACTTCGTCAATCAGGTAAACCTTGAAACGTCCCGCGGCCGGCGCGTACTGCACGTTATCCATCAGGTCGCGGGTTTCTTCCACCTTGGCGCGCGACGCCGCGTCCACTTCGATGAGATCCACGAAGCGGCCCTCGTCTATGCCGACGCAGGCGCTGCAGGTGCCACAGGGTTCCGAGCTCACGCCGGTCTCGCAATTCAGGCACTTGGCCACGATGCGGGCCAGCGTGGTCTTGCCGACGCCGCGTGTGCCGGTGAACAGGTAGGCATGATGCATGCGCCCGGTATTGAGGGCGTTGATCAGCGCCTTGAGGACATGACCCTGGCCCACCATGTCCGCGAAGGAACGTGGCCGCCATTTTCTTGCGAGGACCTGATAGCTCATCTACGCGCGGCTCGGTACTGGAATTTTGAAAGGACGGGCAACACGGTCATGGCAAGCGTAGTAGTTTTGCAGCAATCGGTTAGATAAGGGCGACCCACACCGTTCCGATCCCGGCACCCGCATCCATCGCTACCGCTGCTCCCTTCCGGGCCTGACGGGGTTCACAATTTCGCGCCGCGGGAAGACCGGCGGGGTCACCGTGGCAATAGTAACATAGATGTAAGCCGCTCACGGGTGGGCTATCCTACGCCGCTATGCTGCGCGCCTTTAATGTTTCCGGGAATTGTCCGGTCGAGATACCACCCCAGGAGTTGGGTGAACCGCAGCTGCGCGCGGCCGCCTGGATTGATTTGCAGGAACCCACCGAAACTGAACGCCGGGCCATTGACGCGCTGTATCCCGCCAGCCTGCCGGATGCGGACGAGGTCGATGAAATCGAGGCCTCTGCGCGCTATTTCGTCGACGGCCAGGGCATCCACGTTCACTCGTCGTTTCTGTACCAGACCGAGGGACGGCATGAAACCGCCACCGTGGCTTTTACGCTGCGCGAAGGCCAGTTGCTGACATTGCGTGACGTGGAACTGGCGGACTTCCGCCTGTACCGCATGCGTACCCGCCGCCGCCAGGTGGAGGCAGGATCGGCCGTGGCCATCATGGCCTCGCTGTTCGATCAGAAAGTCGAGAACCTTGCCGACACCCTCGAGGATCTGCACCTGGAATCCCAGATCATCAGTCACCTGGTGCTGGAGGATGTTGCCGCGTCCATGGAGAACGCCATAAATCAATTGGCACGGCTGGAAGACAGCTGCGGCAAGGTGCGTTTGTGCGTACTGGATACCCAGCGGTCGCTTTCCTTTCTGATCCGGCATATCCGGCACCATCCCGCGGAAGTGGAGGCCCTGCGCGAAGTGATGCGCGACCTGGATACGCTGATGGCGCACACGAATTTCTTGTTTGAAAAGGTGAACTTCCTGATGGACGCGGCGCTGGGATTCATCAATATCGAGCAGAACCAGATCATCAAGATATTTTCCATTGCCGCGGTGGTGTTCCTGCCGCCGACACTGGTGGCGAGCATTTACGGCATGAATTTCCATCTCATGCCCGAATTGGACTGGCCGATGGGATACCCCATGGCGCT
>CAYMXG010000089.1:7083-8279 GCA_964394115.1 uncultured Enterobacteriaceae bacterium
TCAGTCCACCACGCGTTCGCCTGAGGCGAAGGCGATCCACACCGCGGTGCCAAGCAGGTTTATCACTGCCACCAGCGCAAAGATCGCGGCATAGCTTCCGCTGACATCCACCAGCCAGCCCGCGACTGCCACGCCCACCACGCCCGGCAGCGTGCCGAAGGTATTGGAGATGCCGATCAGGATGTCGGCGTAACGCGGCGCAATATCCAGGTGGTTGGGCGCCCACCCTGACCAGGTGCAGGCCAGGAATCCCAACGCCGCGCACATGCACAACACAGCGCCAGGCAGGGTCTGCACGCCCTGCGCCACCAGCAACGCCGCAGCGGAACCCAGCAACCCCGTCGACTGCATGATCTTGCGCACGCGGGTCAAGGCGATGCCGCGGGCGCGCAGCCGATCCGCACCCCACCCCGCGACATTCACCATGATGAACATCGTCAACCACGGCGCGGCGGAGTAGAGCCCGGCGCCGGTTACCGACACATGCTGCGTATCGTGAAAGTAGCTGGGCAACCAGGCCAGCAGGATGTAGAGCACCCAATTGCTGCAGAAATGATTGACGATGAGCGCCCACACCGCCGGCGTCGATAACAACACGCGCCAGGGAATGGAAACCGCCGCGGCCCGGGGTGCCGGCGGCAGCAGGACCAGTTCCTCCGCGCTGATATCCGGATGCCGCGACGGTTCATCGCGGGCAATTCGAAACCAGGCGGCGGCCCACAGAATTCCCAACAGCCCGAATCCGTAAAACACCGACGGCCAGCCAAATCTTTCCACCAGCCAGCCGCTCCCGAGCAGCGCGGTCAGCGTACCCAGCGGTATGCCGCTCAACAGCAACGCCACGGACCGGGAGCGTTCCCGCTCCGGCACCCAGCGGCTGAACAGGAAATAGGCGGCGGGATAGGTGGCGGCCTCGCCCAGGCCCAGCGCAATGCGCGTCAGGATCAATACCGGGACGGAAACCAGCGCGGCCGCCGGCGTCAAGATTGTGAACACTGACCACCAGACCACCGCGATACCCAGCACCAGGACACCACCCACGCGATTGGCAATCCAGCCGCTGGGGATCTGCATGATCAGGTAGCCGGCGAAGAATGACGACAACACCAGGCCCTTCATGGAGTCCGACCAACCGAACTGCGCCTGCATGGGGATGACGGCGACGGAGATATTGACGCGATCCAGGTAGCAGATCA
>CAYMXG010000090.1:0-1979 GCA_964394115.1 uncultured Enterobacteriaceae bacterium
TCTGCTACACGCTGTCGTTCGTCGATCGGCAGATACTCAGCCTGCTGGTCACGCCCATCAAGGAAGACCTGGGACTCAACGATACGCAGATCGGCCTGCTGCAGGGACTGGCGTTTGCAATCTTCTACACCGCGTTGGGACTTCCGGCGGGCTGGCTGGCCGATCGTTTCAGTCGGCGCTGGATCGTTGCGGTCGGCGTGTTGCTGTGGAGCTTCATGACCGCGGTATGCAGCGTGACGCGCAGTTTCGGGTCGCTGTTTGCCGCGCGCATCGGTGTCGGCGTGGGGGAGGCGACACTGGGCCCGTGCGCATTTTCGCTGATCTCGGATTACTTTCCACGCGAACGCCTGGGTACGGCGTTGAGCGTCTACTCGATGGGTATCTTCATCGGCTCGGGGCTGGCCTTCATCGTCGGCGGTGTGGTGGTAGGCGCCGTGTCGCACATGCCGCCGGTGGAATTCCCGCTGTTCGGTACCGTCGCCGCATGGCGCCTGACCTTCCTGATTGTCGGCGTTCCAGGTCTCCTGGTCGCGCTGTTGATGTATACCGTGCGCGAGCCGCAGCGCCGCGGTCTGCTGACCGACGCCGATGGCACGGCGAGCCGCCTCAATTTCGCCGATGTGGTCGAGCAGATATCGCAGCGCCGGCGCTCGGTGTTCTTCGTTTCAGTCGCCACGATTTTCCAGGCCATGAACAATTACGCGGTGGGCGCCTGGATCCCGGTATTTTTCGAGCGCGCCCATGGCTGGGCGCGTGGCGAAGCGGGCCTCCCGCTCGGCCTGCTGATAGTCACCTTCGGCTGCCTCGGCATGTACCTGGGCGGCCGGTTGTGCGATTACTGGCAGCGACACCGTCGCTACGAAGCACCGCTGCTGGTATCGGTCATCGGCGTCATCGGTGGGGGCGTCTTTGTCGTGCTGGCGACCACGGCATCGAGCGCGGCGCTCAGCCTGTTCTTCATGGCGCCCGCCTACTTTTTCCTCGGCTTCCCGATTGGAAGCATCTTTGCATCCATCCAGTGGATATTTCCGAATCAGTTACGGGGACAGGCCGGCGCGCTGCTGCAGATGATCCTGAACATCGGCGGCATGGGACTGGGCCCGCTGTTGCCCGGCGTATTCACCGACTACCTCTTCCACGACCCGCAGCGCATCGGCGATGCTGTTGCCATGACCGTCGCCGCCTCCTCGCTGGCCGGTGCGATCCTGTTCCGCCTGGGCTTCAGGCCCTATCGCGCCGATTTCGCGCGCATGCACGCTTCTGAATGATTTCCCGCTTGGAGCTGGCGCAGGCCGCTGCGCGCGGAGGCCCGCACCAATTATCTCCGAGGCAAACAGCGGGTGCAGTTGATTGATCACCAATGGCTGGGATTCACCCTTGCGCCAGGATGCGCAGCGTCAAGTTTCAGCACTGTTGGGGCCGTCCGCGGTCACGTCGGACCTTCACACAGTAATCACGACCTTGCCAAAATGCGACTGGGAGCGGTGGTATTCGAACGCCTCGCGGGCCTGGTCGAAGGGAAATGTCCGGTCGATGATCGGCTGGAGGCGGTTGACTTCGATGGCGCGGTTCATGTCCTCGAACATGGCGCGATTGCCGACAAATATTCCATGCAGACTGGCGCCGCGCAGCATCAACGGGTGCGGGCTGGTGTCGCCGCCGGTGGTCAGGACACCGATGAGACACACGTTGCCCCTGAAACCTATTGACTGGAAGGATTTCGCCAGCGTGCCGGTGCCGCCGACCTCGACAATGTGATCCACGCCGCGCCCGCCGCTGATGCGCTGCACTTCCTTCTCCCAATCCGGCGTCTTTTTATAGTTGATCATTTCGTCTGCGCCGGCGGCCTGTGCGCGTTTCAGCTTGTCGTCGCTGGAAGAGGTGATGAAGACGCGCGCACCCGCTGCCTTTGCGAATTGAAGCGCGAGCATGGACACGCCGCCGGTGCCCAGGCACAGCACGCTGTCGCCGGGTTTCAC
>CAYMXG010000090.1:2079-8257 GCA_964394115.1 uncultured Enterobacteriaceae bacterium
GCAGGATGGCGCCATCGTGGCGGTGGAAACCCTTGCCGGCCGGGAACTGGCCTCGTTTCTGCCGACGCTGAACCACGGCGTTCTCGATGTCAGCCCGTGCCGGCGCGTGTACTGCACGCAGAATGTACTGGAGCCCATCCTGCGCCGCCGCGCCGAGGCGCTGGGCGCGCGCACGCGCTTCAATGTCGAAGTCTCCACTTTTGAAACGGATGATGACGGCGTCCGGGCGATCGTCCGGGACCGCGCCGACGGTTCGGAGCTCCTGGTCCGGGCGCGCTATTTGATCGGCGCCGACGGGAATCGCAGCCCGGTGCGCGAAAGACTCGGGATCCCCATGACCGGCCGCGGTTCGTTTTCGAACAGCGCCACCATCTATTTTCGCGCGGACATCCGGCAGCCCCTGCGTGAGCGGCCGTTCAGCGTCATCTACGTGAACAATTCAAGTCTCACGGGGTTCATGCGCTTCGACACCAGCGGCCAATCCGGCTTCCTGGCGGTCAACGCGATGTTCGGGCCGGATGGCAAGGTCAACGACGTCGCTGCCGAAGTGGATGACGCCCGCTGCGTGCAACTGGTGCGCGACGCGATTGGCGTTCCCGGCCTGGATGTCGAAATCGTCATCGTGCAGCCGTGGCGGGCGGCGGCCGACGTGGCGGAGCGCTTCCGGAAGGGGCCGGCGTTTCTCGTCGGCGATGCGGCGCACACGATGCCGCCGACCGGAGGTTTCGGCGGCAACACGGGCGTGCAGGATGCGAATAATCTCGCGTGGAAACTCGCGTTGGTCCTCGACGGCGTTGCCGGTCCCGGTTTGCTCGACACCTATGAGATGGAACGGCAACCGGCCGCGCGCTTCGCCGCGGAGCAGGCGTACACGCGGTATGTCAAACGCACCGATCCGAGCCTGGGCAATCATGACCTCCAGGCGCAGGAGGACGATCTGTGCATAGAACTCGGCGAATGCTACCAGTCCCCGGCCGTATGCCCGTCGGGGCAGGGGCAGCGGCCGGGGCATGTGCACCCGCGCGAGGCAAACGCGTTGCCGGGCACGCGCGCGCCGCATTTGCTGCTGGTCCGCGACGGCCGCGAAATCTCGACGCTGGACCTGTTCGGGAAAAACTTCGTGCTGCTGGCGGGGTCGCGAGATACCGGTTGGTGCCAGGCCGCCCGTGATGCTGCGGCGGATTGCCATCTGCCTCTCGATGCGTGGCACATCGGTGCCGATCTCGGGGATTCGGCGGGTCGATTTGCGGAGTGTTACGGTACCGGCATGGACGGGGCGGTGCTCATCCGCCCCGATGGCTTTGTCGCGTGGCGTGCACAATCACCGCCCGAGTCACGACGGGGGACACTGGAGACGGCGTTGACTCACCTGTTGTGCAGGTGGACAGGGCCGCAGCGTGCGATCGCCGCGGCCTGACCGATCACCAACGTGGATTCGATCCATCCATGAATTCCCCGGGCGGAAATGCCGCCCGGGCGATCCGACTCCCTACGCCTTCCTAGTGGTACGCCAGCCTTCCTCCGCGTAGGACTTCCGCGCCACTTCCGCATAGGGCACCGGGCTCACGATGGCACGGATCTCCGTTTGCACGTGGCGCTCGACGGTCGGCTTGGCCGACCCGCCACCTTCTTCGCCCCATACGAACGTGACTTCCGTGCCCGGCTCGCAGTGTTCCACGTCGAGCATTGCGAGCGTCAGCATGGTCCGCTCATTGGAACTGTAACCGCACCAGGTCGAGACGCCCGCCAGCTTGCCGTTGCGGAGCACCTTGTCGTATGGCAGCGTGGCGTAGACGGCAGAAGGGAAATCGAAATATTTAGCGCGGTCGCCCTTCTGGAACTGGGTGCTGATGACGCGCAGCACATCGTCGCGGTCGAGGGCGAGCGTGACCTTCCGGCGGCGCGGATTGACCGCCATTTTCTCCAATGCCGCGCGGCCGATGAAGTCATGGTCAAATTTGACGAACGGACCATAACCCAGGTCGAATGGCGTCAGGTAGTAATCCTCAATATTGTCGGAGTAGAAACTCCCGCCCAGCGAAGCAATGGCCTCGTAGCCGTTTGCCGGCAGCCATTCGCGGTACGCCTTCATCTTTTCCCCGGAATAGATCGCGGGCATTGGCGAGGGGATCCAGCCGGATTCGAGCGTGTTGGATGAATAGGCCCGGGCGCCAACCTGGCGCAACCCGAACTCTGCGCCGGCCTCGACAATGGCGGCCCTGACGGCCTCGCCGTCCTGCCATGGACCGAACAGTTCGAAGCCGGGCTGGCCCGCCATGCCGTGGCGCAGCCCGCGAACCTCATGTCCGGCGATGGTGAAGCGCGTCATGTTGAAGAACTTGATATCCGGCACCGGCTTGCCGGTGATCTTGGCGATCACTTTCATCGCGTTCGGGCCCTGTACCTGGTAGCGGTACGCCTTGCGCACAATCGGTCCCTGCCGCGCGGCGGCCCGCTCATCACGTTCGAGTTTGACCTTGTAGCCGCGTGTCTCGGCGTTGTACTGCACCCAGTTGTGCACCGAAGGCCGCCCCACAATGTTGCAGAGTTCCGGCTCGAGGCAGAACAGGATGACATCGCCGATCACATAACCGTCGTGATTGCAGGCCACGAACTGCTTGGCCTTGTCCACGCCGAATCCCTTGAAGGTGTTAATGCCCAGATCCGATAGCAACCTGATCGCATCCGGACCCTCGATGTACATATCCGTCATGTGGTAGGACTGATTGAACAGCACGCAGGTCTCCTGCCAGCCGCGCTGTTCGTCCCGCCAGTTGGTGTATTCGGGCGGGACCACCGGGTAGACATAGGGTCCGGTCTGCGAATTGCGCAGCAGTTTTACCGGGTTTCCGACGCCCTTCAACAGCTCCTCAAGGTTCCTGTATGTCACGGCTTTTTCCTCTTCGTGGTAATTGTCATGGTGTGATCCGGCGATGGGATATGCCGTCGCCATCCGCCCGAAAATGCAGTGCAATCATATCGAAACGAGGTTCGATATGCGAAAACTGTCGAACCGACTGGTTCGGTAGGCAAAGTCGCCACAAGGGGCGGCTGGTGTCTGCTAAAATTGTCGCATGCATGCAATAGACCGGGAAGCAGGGCCAAGAACCGTTGAGGCGGCGATCACCTACGTGGCGCCGGGTTCATTCATCAACCGGCGGTTTGCGGCGCCGGGAATCGAGCGTAATACCGGCCGCTACGAATCGCACCAGGTTTCGATCCGGGACGGCCGCGGGATCGAGGAACGCTTCAGTCTGGATAGCAACGGCTTCATGCTGATCGGGCACCACAGCGCGGTGACGGATTTTTTCGACCAGGAACAGGTCGACCGGATCTATCCCGGCGAGGTCGTGGAGACGGTCAAATCGCTGACCGGCGCAACCCGTGTGGCACCGCTCGGCTGGATGGTCCGCACCTCGGGCGACATGACCCGGCATAAGCGCCAGACCGTCGGGTACACGCACAAGGGCGGGGTTCAGCCGCCGGCCGGCGAGGCGCACGTGGATTTCACGCCGGGCTGCGCCGAAGTTCTTGCGCGCAGGATTTATGCGCAGGTATTCCCGGAAGGAACGGGGTATTCCCGTTTCATCGTCTCGAGTCTTTGGCGCGCTTTCTCGGAACCCCCGCAGGACTGTCCGCTCGCCCTGTGTGATGCAGGCAGTGTCGGCCGCGATGAAGGCGTGCCGAATACGATGTTTATTGTCGATCAGTTGCCTGATGAAGAAGCCATGCTGGGGGAGATGCCGAACGAGGACACCGCGATGGCGGCGTCAATATTTCATTTCAATCCCGCTCACCGCTGGTGGTATTTCTCGAACATGACCCGGGACGAGCTGGTGCTGCTGAAATTTCACGATAGCGACGTTACCAAGGCCCTGCGCACACCCCACACTGCGTTTCACGATCCCAGCATTCCCGGCGCGAAGCCGCGGGAGAGCATTGAGTTCCGCACAGTCGCTTATTTCGAGTGATCCAACGAGGATTGCTCACGCCCGATGCCGCAAGGCGGGCGGGTGACAGGACCCGTCCGCCTGTTCCACTCCGCGTTCAAATAATTTGCGTCAGAGTGCCGCCGCAACTTCGCGGTGAATCTGCAGCAGCGCGGGGATGGTCTCGGGCTTGCGACGACCCCAGCCGCATTCGGTCGCGACGCCGAATTTCCCTTTGTAGTGCCGCCGGAAGGTGTTCAAGCGGGCGAGCGTACCGGGCACGCCGTCGGTGTGGTGAACGAGGCCAATATAGAGTTTCGTGTCCGTGAACTTCAGTTCCTTCAGCGACGCGAAGTACGCGTCATCGGTCCGATTGCGCGGCACCGGCATCTGCACGAAATCCACGCGCCGCCCGGCGGCGCCCACGGCGGCATTGGCCATGCGCACGCAGGTACCAAGGTCGAGCGGTTCGACGAGATGCGTGTGCTCCAGATCGCCGTAGCACAGGTGCATGCCGAGCAGTGCCTCCTCCGGGACCAGCGGGCTGAGGCGCTGCACATATCCGGTGAAGCGCTCCAACGGGTCGCCGTCCGCCTTCCAGGCCAGCGGTTCGCGGCCCATGCAGTCGCCTGTCGCGGCCGCCATCGTCTCCCAGCAGACGTCCCATTGCAGCACCAGGTCGGCGGGCGGCACAGACTCAACGATGGATTTCACCGCGCGCTTCAGCGTCTCTTCGACGGCGCGCGTCATGATGGCAAAGTCCGACGCGTTGCCGGTGCACCAGCGCGTGAAGTCTTCCGGTAGCGGCAGCGATACCTGGAAGCGCGTGTGCGCCGGGATCACGCCTTCGTCCCGCAGGCGCCGGAACACGGGATAGGACTCGCGGGCAAAGCCCGGGTAGGGCAAATCCTTGAAGCGGGTGTCGCGCACGCCGGCGCGGACCTTGAACCGCCACATGTCTTCCCAGGTCGTGGGCACCCAGTCCGGCACGTCCTTGAACACGCTGTGTTCGGGTCGCGCACGCGGCCGGTTGACCACTTCGAGATCCGGGTTCGGCTCAAACACCTGGGGCGCGTTGAAGACGATCCACTTCGCCCGGTAACCCGGTTCGCCGTCGCTGAGTCCGACCATCAGGTGGCCGATGGCCGGACCCACCAGCCGGAACACCTGTTCCGCGGTATCTCCGGGCACGCTGCCGACCAGCAGCAGCGGTTTATCCTGAAGGCGGTCCGGCATAGTGAGTCTCCACGTCGTTTATTGGCTTGTTGTTGAAAAAGTCCGTCCTGGACTTTTTCAACTCGCTGCGCCGCGGTACACGCCCGCGGCACGCTCCATTTTTCAAGCACTCGCGTGCTCGAAAAATGACGGTCGGTCCATCGACCGCTTGACAGGCTGCCGAAAAACGAGTTTTTCAACAGCCTGTCAGGTACCCGGCATTTTACCCGCGGTGTCCATCGCGCGCCTGATCAGATTGCGCGCCCGGGCGATCTCGTCGTCATTCACGAAATGTTCCATGCCCTGGTACACGACCTCCTCGACTTCCGCGCCCATGCGGCGCATGAGGTCGGCGGTTTCCTGCACGCGAGCCACGGGGACCCATTCGTCCACAGCGCTGGTTCCCAGCAAAATCGGCGTCCCGTCGAACCGCCCCGGATAGTCCCAGTGCGTGCCTGGCGGACCGATCACTCCACCCGTGAATGCGATGATCCCGCCGTAGCGGCGCGCGTTGCGCACAGCGTATTCGCTGACCACACAGGCGCCCTGGGAAAAGCCGATCAGCACGATGCGCCGCGTGTCGATGCCCATGGCGGTCAATTCCTCCACGAGTGTGCCCACGCGTTCCAGCGCCTGGTCAAGGTGCGGTTGGTTCAATTCCAGCCGTTCCATGAAGCGGTTCGGGTACCAGGAATTCTCGCATGCCGCCGGCGCCAGGTAGGCGATTTCAGGGAGATCCAGCCGGTCCGCGATGCTGAGGATATCGCCGGTGTCACGGGCCCGGCCGTGCACCATGATGGCGAAAACGCGCGCTGTCTCCGGCGCACAACCGCGCCGCACAACCGGTTGTGAAAGGTGTGGGTTCATGGAATCTGGGAATCTGGGGTCAGGTCTTGCAATATCACATGCGGGACATCTGGGGTCAGGTCTTGCAATCATGCATGCGCGCCAGGGCAGGGGAGGTTCCCGTGATCAAGCACGCATGCATGATTGCAAGACCTGACCCCAGATAATGCAAGACCTGACCCCAGATT
>CAYMXG010000091.1:0-8193 GCA_964394115.1 uncultured Enterobacteriaceae bacterium
GTGCAACTGCCGCCACGCCTGCACGAACGCATCCTGGGTCAACTCCTCCGCCAGCCCTGCATCGCCGGTCATGCGCCGGCACAGCGCGTGTACGCGCGCCACGTGACCGCGATACAGCAGCGCAAAGGCGGCCTTGTCCCCGGCCTGGGCGCGCGCCACCAGCAACGACGTGTCATCCCGGGATTCCGATTCAGACATGGTCAGCTCGGCCACGGCAGCCAGCATGGTTCCTTTCCATTTTCCACTTTGAGCTTTTCACTGGTTTCGACGCAAGCATGGCCCAAATGGTTGGAAATGCCGCTGTGCGGCCCCGGGCAAAGACAATCGGGGCCAGAATCCCGGATAATAGCCGGGTGAAAAAATACTCTGTCTTCAACCTGTTGCGTCATGCATGGTCTGGCAACAGGCACTGGCCGGAAGCCTGGCGCGAGGACGCACCAAGGGCAAACTACCAGGTCATCATCATCGGCGGTGGCGGCCATGGCCTCGCCACCGCCTATTATCTGGCCCGCAATCACGGCATCACCGATGTGGCCGTCCTGGAAAAAGGCTGGATTGGCGGCGGCAATACCGGCCGCAACACCACCATAGTCCGCTCCAACTACCTGCTCGAAGAAAATTCACGCCTGTATGAGTTCTCGCTGCAACTGTGGGCGGGCCTGAGCGCGGAACTGAATTTTAATGTCATGTACAGCCCGCGCGGGAATCTCTGGCTCGGCCACAGTGACGGCCAGATGCATGGCCTGGCCAGGCTCGGCAACGCCATGCGCGTGCGCGGCATCGATGCAGAATTGCTGTCACGCAAGGAGGTGCAGGAATTCGTCCCCATCCTGAATTGCAACGCCACGACCCGGTTTCCGGTGCAGGGCGGCCTGCTGCAACGGCGCGGCGGCACGGTGCGTCATGATGCGGTGGCCTGGGGCTATGCCCGCGCGGCTGACACATTGGGCGTGGACATCATCCAGAATTGCGAAGTCACCGGCATGCAAATCGAGCAGGGCAAGATCCGCGGCGTGGTCACGTCGCGCGGCGTGATCCGCGCCAACCAGGTCGCCATCGTCACCGCGGGTCACAGCAGTCACCTGGCCGCCATGGCCGGGCTCAAGCTCCCCATGGAGTCCCACCTGCTGCAGGCCATGGTGTCGGAACCGATCAAGCCGGTGCTGCATACCGTGGTGATGGCCAATGCCTTCGACTGTTATGTCAGCCAGACCGACAAGGGTGAGATCATCATGGGCGCGGATCTCGATTACTATCCGAGTTACAGTCAGCGCGGAAACCTGCCGCGCATCGAGGACATCGCGCGCTACACGCTGGCCATGTTCCCGTCGTTCAGCCGCCTGCGCCTGATGCGCACCTGGGGCGGGATCAATGACATGACCATGGATGGCTCGCCGATCATCGGCCCGACGCCAATCCCCGGACTCTATATAAACGGCGGCTGGTGTTATGGCGGCTTCAAGGCCACGCCGGGTTCCGGCTCGCTGTTTGCGGAATTGCTGGCAAAGGATGCCATTCCTGAAATCCTGGCGCCATTCAACCTGGCCCGGTTCCAGTCCGGCGCCACCATAGACGAACGCGGCACCGGCCCCTGGCCGCACCGGCACTGATGCCATGCAACTGATCCCCTGCCCCTGGTGCGGACCGCGTGCCCACATCGAGTTCCGCTATCACAGCGACGCGCAGGCCGTGCCGCGCCACGAACACGTTGAAACAGGCGTGCAGTGGCAAGAGCGCACCTGGCTCCGCGACAACCACATCGGCTGGCACGATGAGATCTGGCAGCACGCCGATGGCTGCCGCGGCTGGCTCGTGGTGTCACGGAACAACCTGACCCATGCAGTTGCGAAGTCCGTGCCGCTGGGACCGGCCGGCCTGGTACCGACGCCATGACGCAACCGTTCCGGACTGGCAGCGGCGGGCGGATCGAGCGTGATACCAGCCGCCATTTCACCTTCAATGGCCGCGACTATTCCGGCGTGCGCGGCGACACGCTGGCGTCCGCCCTGCTGGCCAACGGCGTGCGGATGGTGGGCCGCAGTTTCAAATATCACCGCCCGCGCGGCATTTTTTCCATCGGCAGCGACGAACCCAATGCGCTGCTGCAGTCAGGCAGTGGCCCCGGCACCGAGCCCAATACGCGCGCCACGCAAATCGAGTTGTATGAAGGATTGATCGCAGCGAGCCAGAATCACTGGCCGTCCCTGCGCTGGGACCTGCTGGCCGTCAATGGCCGGATCGCCCCGCTGCTGGCCGCGGGCTTCTATTACAAGACCTTCATGTGGCCGGCGTCCTTCTGGCGTGGTTATGAGTACTTCATCCGCCGCGCCGCCGGCCTGGGACGGGCGCCTTCAGCACCGGACCCGGATCAATATGAGCAGCGCTTCGCCCACTGTGACGTGCTGGTCGTGGGTGCGGGCCCCGCCGGACTTGCCGCCGCGGAGACTGCGGCGCAGGCAGGCGCCGATGTCATGCTGGTGGATGAGCACTGCCGCGCCGGCGGCTGGTTGTGCCGGGAGCAGGCGCAGGTTGGCGGCATCAGTGGCGTGGAGTGGTCGGCACGGAGTTACGCACGGCTGTCGGCGCGGGACAATGTCCGCGTGCTGTTGCGTTCCACCGCCTTCGGCTACTACGACCATAACCTGATCGCGCTGGTAGAGCGCCTCAGTGATCATGTGTCTCCCGTGCAACGAGCCTCGAGCCGCCAACCCCGGCAGCGCTTGTGGCGGGTACGGGCACGCCAGGTGATCCTCGCCACCGGGGCACAGGAGCAACCCCTGGTATTCGGCAACAATGACCTGCCCGGCATCATGCTGGCCGGCGCCGCGCGGGGTTACGTGAACGAGTACGGCGTGCGCCCCGGCGACGTTGCGGTCGTGGTCACCAACAATGACAGCGCTTACCGCAGCGCCATGGATCTCCATGATGCGGGCGTCATCGTCAACGCGGTGGTGGATCAGCGCCCCGCCGCCGCCGCGGAGTTGCGTGCCGCGCTGGACGTCCGGCGCATCCGTCATCTCCCCGGCGCCGGTGTGATGCAGGCCCAGGGCACACGCATGCTGGAGGCGGTGGAGATTGCCGGCATCCGCGCCGGCCAATGGCAAACCACGGTCGAGGAAAAACTCCGCTGCGACGTGCTCTGCGTGTCCGGCGGCTGGTCACCGGCGTTGCACCTGCACGCACAATCCGGCGGAAAAAATCGCCATGACGGTACGCTCGGCGCCTTCGTCCCCGATCAGCCCAAGCAGCAAAGTCGTTGCGCGGGCGCCGTGAACGGCACCTGGGATCTGGCTGCGTGCCTCGGCGAAGGGATTCAGGCCGGGTCGGATGCGGCAGCGGACTGCGGCGTCTCCGCAGATGCGCCATTGGCGGCACCGGATGCACGCCTGCCGGGCACCGACGTATCTATGTTGTCCGTGGCGCCACCGCCGACCCGCCGCAAATGTTTCGTGGATCTGCAAAATGACGTCACCGTGGACGACGTTCAACTCGCCCACCGGGAAGGCTATCGTTCGGTCGAGCATCTGAAACGCTACACGACACTGGGCATGGGCACCGATCAAGGCAAGACCTCGAACCTCGGCGGGCTGGCATTGCTTGCGGCCGAACGCCGGGAAACCATCTCCGCCGTGGGGTCCACGACCTACCGCCCGCCCTATTCACCGGTGACCCTGGGGACACTCGCCGGCGAGGCGCGTGACGCGCGTCTCGCGCCGGTGCGCCGCACGCCCATGCATACGTTGCATGAAAAGGCCGGTGCCGCATTTGATCACAACGGGCTGTGGCTGCGGCCGGCACGATTTCCGCGGCGCGGTGAAAAACCCGCGGACACAATGGCGCGCGAATACCACGCAGTACGCAACGGCATCGGCCTCGCCGACATCTCCACGCTGGGGAAATTCGAGATCCGCGGGCCGGACTGCCTGGAGTTCCTGCAACGCGCCTATGTCAATGCCTTTACGATGGAAACACCCGGGCGGGTCCGCTACGGCGTCTTGCTGCGCGAGGACGGCATGGTGTTGGATGACGGCACCGTGGCCTGCCTTGGCCCCGGACGCTGGCTGTTGACCTGCTCCACGTCGCACGCAGCGGAAGTGCGGGAGCACCTGGAATATCTGCTGGACGTGTTGTGGCCGGAGCTGCGGGTCCACCTGGTCACAGTCACCGAACAATGGGCGGCAGTGGCGGTGGCGGGGCCGCGGGCCCGGAGCTGGCTGCAAAGACTCGTCACCACCGACACTGGCGCGGCGTTCACGCAACTGCCACACCTGCATTGCACCGCCGGTACAGTGACCGGTCTGCCGGCGCAATTATTGCGTGTCAGTTACTCAGGTGAATATGCCTGCGAGATTTATGTGCGCGCCGGCGCCGGCGCCGACCTGTGGGCACGCCTGCTGGCGGAAGGCGCCGGCGAGGTCATTACGCCCTACGGGCTGGACACCATGGACGTGTTGCGCATTGAAAAAGGCTACATTGCCGCCGGCGCCGAGGCCGATGGCCGCACCACCCCTGTCGACCTGGGTCTGGGGAAGTTGATGAAAAAAGATCGGCGCTTCGTCGGGTGGCAGGGACTGCAACGCCCAACGTTGGAACGGGAAAATCGGCTGCAATTGGTGGGGCTGCTTTCCGCGGATGCAAAACGACCCTTGCGCGAGGGCGCCCAGATCGTGTCCACGGCCGAGGCGACGGGTTTTGGCGCCATCATCGGCCACGTCACGTCCGCCGCGTACAGCCCGGGCCTCGGGCGGCACATCGCGCTGGCGCTGCTGCAACGCGGGCACGTCCGCCACGGGGAAACGGTGCATGTGGCAGACCCGTTGCGGGACGGTCGCAAGCGCCGTGCGGCCACGGTCACGGATCCGATCTTCATTGACCCGGCCGGTGCGAGGTTGCAATGAGCACGCCCATCAGCCAGCCCAGGCCTGACCGGCTTCGCGGCCGCCGGATCTCTGTTTCCTCGCTGGTCGACCTGCATGAACTGAGCGGATTTTCCCTGGTCATGGCAGGCACCCGGGGCGACGCAGCGGTGGCGGCGCAGTGGCTGGGGAAGGCTGCGGGAATTTCAGTCAGCGCGGCCGTGGGCACCGTTGCCAGGCACGAAAATGGAACCACCGTTCTCAGCACCGGCCCGGGACGCTGGCTGGTACGCAGCAGCGCCGGGATCCTCGACCCGGGGATCCCGGATAACATTGCACTGTTTGACCTCTCCGATGCCTGGCGGCTGTTTCAAATCAGCGGCATAGCCGCGCGCCGGTTGCTGGCCAGTGGGTGCCCACTGGACCTTGCGCCACGCCGGTTCCCGGCCGGCCGCTGCGCGACGACGCGCATGGACGAATTCTGCGTGATCCTTTGCTGCAATGCGCCGGATACATACGAAATGTACGTGGAACGCAGCTATGCCGAGGATCTGCGCACGCGCATCGTGGTGCGCGCCGCTGCGATGAACGCGCCAGCGGAACTGGAGGCGTGAGTCCAGCGCGAATGCGCGGTAGTATTCATTTCACCCAGTACCAGCGGGAGCACACTACGATGTACACACTTTATGGGCGCAAGGGTTCAGGGTCCTTTGTAGTCGAGGCCGTGCTGGCGGAGACCGGACAGTCCTGTAAATTCATCGACGCCAAACCGGGTGCGGACGGCAAACCGCACGCCGGGCTGCTGCGGCTGAATCCATTGGGACAGGTACCCACGCTGGTCCTGCCGGACAAGTCCGTGATGACCGAGTCCGCGGCCATCGTGATCTACCTGGGCGATCGCCACTCCAAGGGGAAATTGGCGCCATCCCGCAAATCAAAAGAACGTGCCGCTTACCTGCGCTGGCTGATCTTCATGTCGGCGAACCTCTATCCCGGCAACTTGCGCCTGTATTATTCCGAGCGTTATTCCACCGACCCAAATGCGGCGGAGGGGATAAAGGCCGCCGCCGTGGCTGCGGTCGGTCGTGAGTGGGCGATTCTCGCCAAGGCGCTGGGCAAGGGTCCGTGGCTGCTGGGCAGGAAATTTTCCGCCGCCGACATTTACGCCGCGAATCTGGCGACCTGGAATCAGGACTTGCCAGCCTTCTACGCGAAATACCCCAACGTCAAGGCGTTGTGTGATCGCGTCAAGGCGCGCAGGAAGATCGGTCCGATCTGGGAAGCAAACGGCATGCCCTGAGCGACAGCCACAGCCGGCTAGGGTTGTGCTGCCGCTGCGGCCACCGGTCGCTCGCGCCGTTGATATTCCGACAGCACCAGGCCGGCCATGATCAGCACGGCAGCCACGCCATGGCGCAGTGTGAATGGTTCACCGAGCACGAAAGTGCCGATAAGCACACCGAACAGCGGCACCAGGTTCATGAACTGCGCGGCGTTGATCGCGCCCATGGCCACCACGCCACGATTCCACAGCAGGTAGGCCAGGCCGGAAGCAAACAGACCCACGTATAGCACGGCCAGTACAACTTCTGCGTTTGGCCAGGCGATACCCCTTAACACCACTTCCACCGCCAGCAGCGGGGCCATGATCACCAGTCCGATAATGGCGATGATCGAAGTCAACGTAATGCCGTCAATGTTCACCGGGCTGTCACGCAGCGACACGTTGTAGTAGGCCCACGCCGTCATGGCGACACAGGTAAGCAGATCCCCGGCGTTCGGCAGGGACAGGCGCTGCCACACCAGCACGACGATGCCGGCGAAGCTCAGGCTGACCACGCCTATGCGAAACCACCCGTAACGCTCGCCGTGAAGTAGTGCTGATATGAGCAACGCCATGGCCGGCGTTCCGGACATGATCAGGGCCACGTTGGTGGCGGTGGTGTGCTCCAGGGCTGTATATACGAGGATCGCGTGATAGACGACCGCACACAGGGACAATACGAAAAACCAGCGGAAATGTTGCCGCAGCAGCCGGAGCGCCTCCGCCCGGCGGGAAACGGCAAATGGCAGCAGCACGCCCAGCGCCACGACCCAGCGCATGAAACTCAATGTGACCGGCGGGATCTGATCCGCGATCACCCGGCCCACGGCGAAGTTTCCGGCCCAGAACAGGGCGGCGAGAATCAGTGCAATTCTAGCGATCATGACGGCATGGCGCGGCAGGCAGAAGGGCTGTAATATATTACTAATATATTAAATACTCAATGCGGTTGCCGGCTGCTGCCACTGGCATGCACCGGGCGCAACGCACTGATGCGATCGATTCCAGAACAAGTATCAAACCAGGAGGCATGGTCATGACCAAAGCACCCTCTCCCTACTGCGCCCTCGTGCTGCAACCGGCATTCAAGAATGTCCGCAGCCGGACTGAGATCATGGAAAACATCGAAAACGTCTCGTTGCTGATCGACATCGCCATCTGGATGGCGGAGACGGAATTGCCGGTGCGGCTCATCGCCATCCCCGAGGGGGTGCTGCAGGGCTTCGCCGACGAGATCTTCGACATGAAGCACAGCGACTACCTGAAGACCATCGCCATTGACATCCCGGGGCCGGAAATCGCGCTCCTCGCCCGCAAGGCCAGGCAATACAACACCTATATCGTCTGCCAGGCGCGCGGCACGGACAGCAAGATCAAGGGCTACTATTTCAACTGGGCATTCGTCATCGACCCCAATGGCGAGGTGATCCACAAGGCCGCCAAGCACCAGGTCTACTACAAGGAGCCGTCCACCACGCCCCATGACATCTACGACAAGTGGGTGGAGGCCTACGGCAATACCCTCAATTCATTCTTTCCGGTCACGGACACCGATATCGGCCGCATCGGCACCCTGGTTTGCTACGAAGGGAGCTTCCCGGAGACAGCGCGTGCGCTGGCCATGAACGGCGCCGAGATCATCTATCGTTGCAGTTATGCCGAGCCCTGGGTTGGCCGCGGGGCCTGGGAGATCCAGAACCGGGCGCGCGCTTTGGATAACACCTGCTACGTGGTGGCGCCGAACCTGGGCCCATGTGTCATTGGCGGGCCGACTTCGCCCCCCATCGATCTCCCCGGTGGCAAGTCCATGCTGATCAACTACAAGGGCGAGATCATCGCCAGTCATGAAGGCGGGACCAATGCCTACACCAGCGGCGTGATCGACATCGGCGCGCTGCGTCACTACCGGCAACAGGCCGGTATCGGCGGCTGGCTGAAGGAAATCAAGTCGGAGATCTACTCGCTCATCTACCAAAAGCCCGTTTATCAGAAGAACCTGCTGCATGACGGCGC
>CAYMXG010000092.1:0-8040 GCA_964394115.1 uncultured Enterobacteriaceae bacterium
TCTTGCGGTCAAATTCCGGCCTCAATCGGACGGGGATCGGGGTAAACTCGGCGAGAAAAATTCGATCGCAAGACCCGGAGTGCGGCCGGTTGCAACCGTTGTCAGAATCCGTCGCGTCACTGACAAACAGGCTGGAGCTCTCCCATGAATGCAATGGCGATGATGAAGAAATCCACGGTCACGAATACCGAGAACGACCCGCGCTGGGCGGCCGTGGTGGCGCGGGACGCCGGCGCCGACGGCACGTTCTTTTATGCGGTCAGGACCACCGGCGTATATTGCCGCCCCTCCTGCCCTTCACGCCGCGCCCAACCGGAAAATGTGGAATTTCACTTGACGCGCGCCGATGCCGAACGCGCTGGATTCCGTCCGTGCCGGCGCTGCAAGCCGGATCAACCGTCCCTGTCCGAGCAGCATGCGGTCACGGTGGCGCGCATTTGCCGTCTCATCGAAACGGCGGAAGAAATGCCGAAGCTGGGTCAACTCGCCGAGCAGGCGAAAATGAGCCGGTACCATTTCCATCGCGTCTTCAAATCCCTTACCGGGTTGACACCCAGGGCCTACGCCGACGCGCATCGCGCCAGGCGCGCCCGGGAACGACTGCGAAAGAGCAACACGGTCACGCAGGCAGTTTTCGACGCCGGGTTCAACTCCAGTGGCCGGTTTTATGAGACCGCGAACCGGATGCTGGGCATGACCCCCACCAATTATCGTGCCGGTGGCGCCAATACCGAGATCCAATTTGCCATCGGTGAATGTTCGCTCGGTTCGATCCTCGTGGCGCAAAGCCGGCGCGGCGTCTGCGCCATACTGCTGGGCGACGATCCGGAGACCCTGCTGCGCGATCTCCAGGATCGATTCCCGCGCGCCATGCTCGTGGGCGCGGATCGAAAGTTTGAACGGCTGGTCGCCCGGGTGGTCGGCTTCGTGGAAGCCCCCGCGTTGGGGCTCGATCTGCCCCTGGATATTCGCGGCACCGCATTTCAACAGCGGGTATGGCAGGCACTGCGGAAAATCCCCGCGGGAACCACCCGCAGCTACACGGAGATTGCGAGAAAAATCGGGGCGCCGAAGTCAGTCCGCGCGGTGGCCCAGGCCTGTGCCGCGAATGCCCTCGCCGTGGCAATTCCCTGCCATCGCGTGGTGCGCAGCGATGGCGCGTTGTCCGGGTACCGATGGGGCATCGAGCGCAAGCGGTCGTTGCTGGCGCGCGAGGCCGGGGCGTGAGAGCAGGATCCGGGGTCAGGTCTTGCAATCATGCACGACTGCGCTTAATGAGTGTTAAGGAAGATCTGAATAACCTCTTTATGCCGTCATGCCGTTGAAAAACGGCATCCAGTAAACAATAGTTTTTGCTGGATTCCGGCCTGCGCCGGAATGACAAGGTAATGCGATTCCGGAGTTATTCAGAGGTTCCTTAACCCTCGCAATCCAGCAGACGTGCATGATTGCAAGACCTGACCCCCGATTACGAGGCCGGCGGGTGCAGCTTTATCCAGGCTGACTTGATCTGGGTGTAGCTGACCAGGCTGTCCAGGCATTTGTCCCGGGCGTTGCCCGATTGCTTGAATCCTCCGAACGGCTGCGTCATGTCGCCGTCATCAAAACAGTTGACCCAGATTATGCCGGCCTGCACTTCCTTGATCAGCCGGTGCGCGCGATCCAGGTCGCGCGTCCAGATGCCCGCCGCGAGGCCGTAATCGGTATCGTTGGCGATGGCAATCGCCTCATCCAGCGTGGAAAAACGGATCACCGATGCGACCGGGCCGAAAATTTCCTGCCGGGCGATGGTCATGGTGTTCTTCACGCCGGTGAACAAGGTCGGATTCACGTAGGCGCCGCGATTCAACTGGTCCGGAACATCACCGCCGAAAACCAGCTTTGCACCTTCCTTCCGGCCGGTATCAATGAGTCCCAGCACCCGCTTCTGCGCCTCGAACGTGACCAGCGGGCCCAGGTTGGTGCCCGGATCCAGCGGGTCCCCCGCGCTGAATGCATCCCTGCCCTCGGCCACGAAGCGTTCGACAAACTCATCATGGATATCCTCCTGCACCAGCAGCCGCGAGCCGGCGTTGCAGACCTCGCCCATGTTGGAATAGATACCCAGGTAGGCGGCCGCCACCGCCTTTTCCATGTCCGGCAGGTCGCCCATGAAGATTTGCGGCGATTTCCCGCCGCATTCCAGCGCCACGTGCTTCATGTTGGACTGGCCGGCGTACTGCAACATGAGTTTCCCGACCTCGGTCGAGCCGGTGAAGCTGATCTTGGCGACGTCCCTGTGCAGCGCCAGCGCCCGCCCCGCCACTTCGCCAATGCCATTCACAACATTGAAAACCCCGGGCGGGCCGCCGGCTGCGACAAAGAGTTCCGCCAGGCGCAGACAGGTGGACGGCGCCTGTTCCGCGGGCTTCAGCACCACGCAATTGCCGGCAGCCAGCGCCGGCGCCACCTTCCACGCTGCCATCAGCATCGGGTAGTTCCAGGGGGAGATCGCCCCGACCACGCCGAAGGGTTCGCGCATGAAATAATGCATGACATTTTGCGGGGTATTGGTGACCGCACCCGAGATCTTGTCCACCGCCTCGCTCATGAAGCGGATGGTCGTGGTGACTGACGGCAGGTCAATGGCAACGACATCGGACACCGGTTTGCCCATGTCCATGGACTCGAGTACCGCAAGTTCAACTGTGTTCTCTTCGATCAGGTCGGCCCATTTATAAAGAACGTCCATGCGTTCCCGCGGCGCCAGACCCAACCAGGCCCGGGACTTGTGTGCATGCTTCGCTGCGGCCACTGCACGATCCACGTCTTTTTCACCGGCCGCGGAGAAATTCCCCAGCACTTCGCCGGAGGCGGGATTGATGGTTTCAAACCGCCCGCCAGCCACGGCATCGGTGAATTCACCATTAATGAACAGGCGCGTCTCCAGCCGCTTGCGCGCCTGCTCCGATGCCTTGCGCCAGTCGGCAAGCGTGAATGAACCCGGGTTTGCTGCATTCATGTTCAAGCTCCGTGAATTTTACCTTTCCATGCCAGTTTGCGCGGCAAGGGATCGGGAAAGCAAGTGACAACTCTCACGGGTTTCGTGCCACCCGCTCGCGCCACATGTCGCGATAAAGTCCCTCCAATTCGCGCGCTGCGCGCCTGTCGTCGCAAAGCGGCGATCGGGCGACCACATCCCGCAGGCCGGTGTGCAACGAGGCTATCCGGGCGAAGTCCCCGGCCAGTCCAGATGCCACCCGTACATAGTCCTCCGTCGTATCAGCGACCAGCTCCGGCAAACCTACAATCTCCAGAATGGCCGCCGCCATGCGCCCGCGGAACAACTCCCCGCGCAGGGCGATCACAGGCACGCCCATCCACAGCGCCTCGCAGGTGGTGGTGCCGCCATTGTACGGTATGGGATCCAGTGCAATATCGATGTGCCGATACTCTGCATGGAACTGCTTGCGATCACTGGGCGGCAGCATCTCCAGGCGCTCCGCCGGGACGCCGGCCTCAATGAAGCGGCGTTTGAAACGTGTGCGCAGATTTTCATCAGCAAACGACAGCGACTTCAGCATCAGGCGCGAGCGTGGCACGGCCTCCAGCACCGTGGCCCATAATCGCACCGTGCGGTCGGAGATCTTCTGCGCCGCATTGTAGGATCCAAATGTGATATAGCCGTTTCGCACAGCGGGGGCAGGAGCCGGTTCCGGGGCAGTCTCCGGCGGACGGAAACACCAGAAACTTCCGTTCAGTCGCGCCACCTGCTCGGTGTAAAAGTCGCTGTGCTCCGGAGGACAGACGCGGCCATCGGCAATCAGGTAATCCACCTCCGGCAATCCGGTCGTGCCGGGATAGCCGATGTACAGGCACTGTATCGGTGCGGGTTTGGCGCGCAGCACGGCGGCACGGTTGCCGGACGTGTGCCCGGCAAGATCCACGAGGATTTGAATGCCGTGCATGAAAATCCGTTCTGAAATCCACTTGTCCGGGCGCCCCGCGCACTCGTGCCAATGGTCGACATGGCCGCGCAATCGTTGCGTCAATTCATCCGGCGCCTCGGTAGTGGAGAAGCAATGGATGTCAAAGTTCTTCCGATCATGGTGCGCCAGCACCGGCTCGAAGAAGGTGCTGACCGGATGCACGCGCATGTCCGGGGACAGGTAACCGATACGGATCGGCCCGGCTGGGCCGCGCGGACTGCGCCAGTCACGATGCGGCGTTTCCGCCGCCGGGATCTGGATGGCAAGCTTTCGATGCAGTTCCGTGATGGCGGCAGACGGACGCTGATCCGTGTACAGACTGGCGAAGAGCGCATTGCAGATGTTGGTGGATGTCCCCGGCGCCGCTTCCAGCGACAACAGAAACTCGTCGATGGCCTCCTCGACCCGGGCCTGATATGCCAGGGAGAAACCCAGCATCAGGTGCCCTTCCGCGTTCGCTCCGTCCCGGGAAAGAATGCCGCGGGCCACATTTTCGGCCTCGGTGGTCTGACCGAGATTCAGAAGCGCGTGAGCCAGATTGCCGGCGGCCACCGAATCACTTGGGCTGAGTTTCACCGCGATACGCAACGGGACCAGCGCATCGCCCGGGCGCCGCATCAGGCGCAACATGACGCCAAGGTTGTTGTGCGCGATGGAGTATTCCGGCGCCAGTACAATGGCACGACGCCAGAACGTCAGAGCCTCTTCGAACCTCCCACAATCCTTCAGCACGACACCCAGGGCGTTCAGGGTATCGGCGTGACCCGGCGTCAATTCCAGCGCCTTGCGATACAGGCGCTCCGCCTCGTCAAGTTCTCCGCGCTCATAACATAACTGTCCCAGGCCGCGCAGGGACACGGCATTGCGCGGCTCGATATCCAGTGACTGGCGGTGCAGCACCATCGCCTCGTCATTGCGCTTGAGTTCAGCCAGCAGGCGGGCGAGGTGCGTGGCGGCTTGGTACAAACGGGGATCAAGCTCAAGCGCGCGGCGAAATGCCCGTTCCGCATCATCGGGGCGGCGCAATTCCTGCAACAGGTTGCCGTAGTTGTACAAGAGTTGCGCCGGCGCGCCGGCGATGGCAACACCCCGCTCGAACATTTGCAATGCGCCGTCCTGGTCACCGGAACGGCGCAACAGCGAGGCGAGGTTGGTCAATGCGCCCGTATGCACCGGATCAAGTGCCAGCACCTTGCGATAGGCGGCGATGGCCTGATCCGTGTTCCCGGCCTGCTGCAAGGCCAGCGCTTGCTCGAAGGTGCGCTGGGCTTGCTTGGCGGATTTTCTGGAACGCTTAGCCACACGAGGAGAACGTGAAGCGTGAAACGTGAAGCGTGAAGCGCAAGAAGGTCTGGCAGGACATTATTGAGTCTTGCACCATGCGTGATTACATCTTCGTCATTCCGGAAACTGCAAAGCGGTTATCCGGAATCCAGTCCGCCCTTAATTGCGCCTGGATTCCGGGTCGCGGGCCCTGTGGGCCCTTGCCCGGAATGACACACCAAAAGTTCAGCAATTCTGCAAGGCTCGATAATTGGCCACGCAATGTGTTATTCATGTTCTACGCTTCACGTATAACGCATTACTCTTCTGCAACTGTTATCACCCTTCTTATCTCATCCGACACGAACCCCAGCGCCATGGGACGGATGACACCGGGCAGAACGACCACGTCGTAGAGTTCCTCGACAATGCCGGAAATGCGCAGGCTGTGCACGATGTCACCGGTGCGGAGATCAATCACCTGCAGCCCGCAACGGGGTTCCGCCTGGCGTGCGGCCATCTGCTCTTTCAACGGCAGGTCATCGAAGGTCTTATTGTGGCGCGACTCGGACAGGCCCACGACAGCGTAGTGATCAACGAAGGCCAGGCCGCGCAGGTAACCCGGGCAGAACGCCATCGGCGCGAAACGCCCGGTCGTCACATCGGCAATGCCAAATTCCCCGGTGCCCGAATTCAGGAGCCACAGGCGCCCGTCGTAAATGCGCGGGGAATGGGGCATGGCCAATCCGCGCACGACCACCTCGTTGGCCGGCACGTCAATCACCACGCCGCCAGTGCTGCGCCGTTCGCGCCAGCCGTCATTGACATCGGATTCACTGACGCTGGTCACATAACGTGGCTGGCCATTCTCCATGGCCAGGCCATTCAGGTGGCAGCGATCCTCGGCGGCCAGCCTGGATATGAAACGTGGGCGCCAGAGGGGCAGGAAGCTGTGAGTTTCACTCGTGGTGGCGAGACAACTGAACAGGGTGTTGACGAACACCACGCGCCCGTCCGCGTTCTGGGCAAGATCATGAATATCCAGATCGCCGGTGGTGTATCCCACCTGCGGGATGTACAGCGCATCAAAGCCGCGATATCCCTGGCCCTCGCCATTGGCGCGTTCAAAGCGCCACAGTTGGTACAGGGTGCTGATATAAAGTGATTGGGCGTCGGGCGTCACATACATGCCCATGCAGCGATTCAATGTACGCTCAAATACCGACAGGCGGCCATCCGGCTGCAGACCGATGAAAAAAACCTTTCCGCTCTGGTAGGTGGTGAAGGCCAGACTGACGCGCTGTTCCGCCAGCCACGCGGTGAACTGGCGCGTCCCCATCATCTCCAGCTTGGGTTGCGCGGACTCGGTCAACTAGGGTAACGCGTTGGACCGCGCCTCGCCGGTTACGGCAAGCGAACCCTTCGCACGGGCGCGCCAGAAGAAATACACCGGTACGCCGGTAAGTATGATGGCCAGGCCGGGCCACGTGACCGCGGTCTGGTACAACAGGAGCATCGCCAGCACAACGCCGGCCCCCAACACGTAAAGGATCGGGATCCACGGGTAGCCAACGGCGCGGTAGGGGCGCTCGACGTCCGGCTGTGAGCGCCGCAGCCGGAAGATGCCGATGATGGTAAGTATGTAAAAGATCAGTGCCGCCGAAATGACGTAAGTGAGCAGATCACCATAAAGATTCCCGTAGACAATGGTGCCGTCACCCTCCTTGATGGTGCGGGGCAACACCAGGAACGATGCCCACAAGCCCTGGACGATCAGTCCCCAGGCCGGGACCTGGCGCGCGTTCAACGTCCCCACGGCGCGAAAAAACAAACCGTCCCGCGCCATCGCATAGGAGGCGCGCGCACCGGACAGGATCAACCCGTTGTTGCAACCGAAGGTGGACACCAGGATCACCAGCGCCATGATCATCCCGCCAATGCCGGGCAACATTACCTCCGCCGTGGCGGCCGCCACGCGATCGCCCGGCACTTGCTGGATGGTTTCCAGTGGAAGCGTGACCAGGTAGGCCACGTTGGCAAGCAGGTACAACCCGATTACCAGGAACGTGCCCAACGCCAGGGATAGCGGCACGTTGCGGCGCGGATCCTTTACTTCGCCGGCGGTGAACGTGATGTTGTTCCACGCATCCGCTGAGAACAATGAATTGGTCTGGGCGACACACAGTGCCACCAACAGGCCGAAGGAAGAAACCAAGGCGGTGACACCAGGACCCACTTCCTGCAGTGTTCCACGCCGGGTCCACAGGTCGGAAAAATTGGCATGCACCGCTTCTGCGTTCCAGCCCAGTGTCAGCCCCAACACGATCAGGCCCAGCAGCGCCGCAATCTTGGCCACGGTGAATATGTTCTGCACCAGCTTGCCGAGATGCAGGCCGTGGGTGTTCATCCAGGTGAGAAACAGGATCATGCCGATGCCCACTGCCTGCGCAGTGGACAGCGACAGCGCATATCCCGTTCCCAGGTGCCGCGGGGAAACCAGGTAACTTGTTTCCGAAATGGCCGGCCAGAGTACGCCGAGGTAGCGCGCGAAACCCACACCCACAGCGGCAATGGTGCCGGTCTGGATGACGAGGAACAAGGTCCAGCCGTACAGGAATCCCCACAGCGGCGAGTATGCCTCACGCAGATACACGTACTGGCCACCGGCCTTCGGCATCATCGCGGCCAGCTCGCCGTAACTGAGCGCCGCCATCAGGGTGAGCAGGCCGGTAATGACCCACACCACCAGCAGCCATCCCGGCGCGCCCACCTGGCGCGCAATATCCGCCGAGACGATGAAGATGCCCGA
>CAYMXG010000093.1:0-7957 GCA_964394115.1 uncultured Enterobacteriaceae bacterium
GTCAGGTGGATATCACCAACGGCAAGTTCGTGTTCAGCGCCAGCCAGGCGTGGCTTATTGAGAATGGCCAGCGCACCCGGCCGGTGAAGGGCGCGACGCTCATCGGCAATGGCCCGGATGTATTGACGCGAGTTTCCATGGTCGGCAACAACATGGAACTGGATTCCGGCATCGGCGTCTGCGGCAAGGACGGGCAATCCGTGCCCGTGGGCGTGGGCCAGCCGACCATCCGCATTGACGAATTGACGGTCGGCGGTACGGCGACGTAACGGTCAGCGCGGATCCGCAGCGCCTTCGTTCCGCCGCGCCTTGTCCCGATACATATCCAGGTCCGCGCTGTTGATAATCTTGCCGGGCGCGACGATCGCCCCGGAATAACCGGCCATCCCGATGCTGGCTCCCACCGTGACTTCCGCCGGGATATTGTCGTCGTGCACGCGCACCCGGATCGGTGACTCGATTTCAGCGCGGATGCGCCCGGCGAGTTGGCGGGCAAAGTCCGCATCCGGCAGGTCCTCTACCAATACCAGGAATTCATCGCCGCCGATGCGTCCCACCGAATCGCTGGGCCGCAACACCGACTGAACCCGGCGCGCGATGGCTATCAGGACCTCGTCGCCCGCCTGGTGCCCATAGCGATCGTTGACGGGCTTGAACCGATCCAAGTCGATCATGAAGACCGCGCCACCCAGGCCGGTGTCCCCGGTGCGCCGGCAGGCGTCAGCAACCTGTTCCTCCATTGCGGGCCGGTTCCACAGACCCGTCAGCCCGTCACGCATGGCGCGTGTCCGATACTCCAGGCTCTGGTTCTTCAGAATCTCCATGTTCGCAAAATTTCTCCGAAAAAGCCGTTCAACAATGTGGGAGGCAACCCCGCCTACTGCGCTCAGCGCACAAAGATATACGGCGATTTGCAGTACGTCATGGGGGTTGGCGTGAAATACAGCCCAATTAAGCGTCAGAAAGACCACCAGCGCGATGCCATTCACTGTTACAGCGACAACAAATGGCAGTCCCAGTAAAAACCAGACGCCAGTCTGGACCAACATGACTCCCGCGGTGAAATTGTAGTTGCTGTCCAGTCCTACCGTGGCGTTCATCAGGATCACCGCCACATGAACCGTTGTCGCCACCAGGCACATGAGGAAGGTGCTCGATATGGAAATCATACGGGCAGTGACAGCGATTCCGGCCAGGGAAACCGTTGCAACCATACGCACAATATTGAGACGGTCCGCGTACCCGGGCGCAAAATACGGGTCCAGCGGAATGAAACCGAGCATCAGACAGATAAACAGCGCGACAATGTACTGCTGGCGCTCCTGCAGCCATGCTTCCCGGTTGTGCTGGTAGCGCCGTTCCTGGGAGGGGTCGGCAAATCCCAGTCCGACTGAAGGGGCGCGCAATCCATTCCAACTGGCAAGCAGGAGTGCACGCACCGGTCTCAATTTTCGGCCAGTTTCCAATTTGAAGTCCGAAGCCATGTCATGAGTTTATCGGGCGGCAGCGGTTTGCTGAAAAAGTATCCCTGTCCCGTGTCGCAGCCGATGTCTCGCAGCGCCTTGAAGGTGGTCTCATCCTCAATGCCCTCGGCCGTCACCTGCATGCCGAGGCTGTGTCCCATTTCCAGCGCCGCGCGCACGATGGCCGCGTTGCGCGGTTCGCTGAATCCCATGACAAAGGACTTGTCTATTTTGAGCTGCGTGATGGGCAGGTCCTTGAGATAGCTCAGGGACGAATGGCCGATGCCGAAGTCATCCATGGAAAAACGGATGCCAGCATCGTGCAGCCTGGTCAGGACGGACTTTCCCTGTTCCGGATTCACCATGACGGCGCTTTCCGTGATTTCAAGCGTTAACCGTTCCAGCGGGAAGCGCGAACTGCGCGCCAGATCCGTGATCTCCTGCAACAGAGCCGGATTCTGAAGATTGCGCACGGACAGGTTGACGGCGATGCGCAGTCGCACCCCGGCCCGTTCCCAGATGCGCGCCTGGCGCATGGCATTGGCCAGCACCCACGTGGTCATCGGATTGACGAGGCCGGTGCTCTCCACCAGCGGGATGAATGCATCCGGATAAAGCAGGCCGCTGACGGGATGCTGCCAGCGCAACAGCGCCTCCACGCCGATAACATGCTGATGCTGCAAATCAATCTTTGGCTGGTAATGCAACACCAGTTCGTCAGCATCAATTGCGTTTTGAAAGCCACTTACCAGCGCCAGATGCTGCGGGTCATAGTGATCGCTGCTCCGGTCGTACATCAGCTGAGGCAAATGCAGTTCTTTCGCCGCCCGCAGGGCAACACCCGCCCGCTGCCAAAGGAGATCGGGATTGTCAGCCTGGTCGGGATAGATGGCGTATCCAATCCTGGCCTCCAGGCTTATCGGCAGCCCGGCAACCGTGAACGTGCTCCGCAGCGAAGTGGAAATTTTGCGCACCACCAGTTCAATATCCTCGCTGCTCGCCAGCCGCGGCAACAGGATGGCAAATTCGTCCCCACCCAGGCAGGCCACCAGGTCCGAGTCCCAGACTGACTCACGTACACTCCGTGCAACCTGTTGCAGCAACAGGTCACCATTCTGGTGCCCCAGCGTATTGTTGATATGGTGAAAGTTGTTGAGATTCATCAGCACGAGCGCGCAGGACTGGGATTGTCTGCCTGCCGTCTCCAGCGCATCCGTGAGCCGCGCGTGCAGGCGCGTGCGATTGGCCAGGCCGGTGAGCGGATCGTGAAATGCAAGGAAATTTACCTTCTCCTCCTGCTCCATGTACTCCAGCGCAAAGGAAAGGTCCCCGGCAAGTTCCGAGAGGAGTTTCAGTTCGTCATGGTCGAAAAATCCAGCCTCCTTGGAGTACAGGACCATGACTGCTGCGCAGGCGCCCTGGACAAGCAACGGCAGCGATATGACCGATCGGTAACCGCGGTCACACATCTTCCTGAGCTTTGGGTGAGCATCCTGTTCCAGCGTCAGATCATTCCTGTATACGGGTTTCAATGACCGCACGGCTTCGACCACCGTGCCCTTCCCTCCCGGTTTTTTCAAAATCGGGGTGAAGTTCACTCCCGCTATGAGTTTCAGGTCAGCCTCGGAACCACGACGGGCGACTGGATCGATGCTTGGCGCAATGTTATCCACGGTGCCAATCCAGGCCAGTTCGAAATGTCCGTCCTCCACGGCAATCCGACAGGCTTCATCAAACAGGTGTTGCCGGTTTCTTTCCCGTACGATGAGCGAATTAATGCCACTGAGCACAGCGTAAATCCGGTTCAGTCTGCGGAGACTGATCTCAGCCTGGCGCTGATCGGAGATATCCGCACCGATGCTTGCGGTTCCAATAACTTCACCCGAAACCGACCGGAGCACGGTGTTGTTCCACCGGATTAATCTGCGTTCTCCGCTTCGCGTCAGAATATGTTGTTCATGATGCCATGCCGCGGGGAGATCACTTATCAATGCTGAAAATACCTTCCTGCCATCCTCCGCGTCCTTAGGAATGAACACCTCGAACCAGTCCCGGCCCAGCAGCTCCTCGCGTTGCCAGCCGGTAATTTGCAGCAGAAAGTCATTGCAGTATGTGATTCGCGCCTGCGTGTCCAGCATTATGGACACCAGGTCCATGTTGCTCAGCAGACTCCTGAAACGCCGCTCGCTTTCGCGTAATTCCCCTTCCGCGCGCTTGCGTTCGGTAATGTCACGAACTACTGCCAGCGCGTAATCCCGGCCGACATGCACCCATCTGGCGCTTATTTCAACAGCCAAGGTCGTGCCGTCCTTGCGGCGGTGGAGTCCTTCCGTAACCATGGTCTTTGTTTCGCGCAGCTTCTCCATGATCCCGTCCCACGAGGATTCGGATACGGTGGGATCAATATCGGAGACACGCAAGGTCAGAAGTTCATCCCGTCCATAGCCAAGTTCGCGACAGGCCTTCTCGTTCACATCGAGGAAGCGGCCCGTGGCCGGATCGATTACCTCAATGGCGTCATTGGATTGGTCAATCAATGTTCTGAAAAGCCGGAGCCCTTCCTCCGCCTGTCTGCGCTCGGTCGTTTCCAATACCACGCCATGCATGTGCAGTGGCCGGCCTTCCGGACCATAGGCAAATTCTCCGCGGGCCTCGACCCAGTGCACGCTGCCATCCGGCCAGACCACGCGGAACTCCCGTTCCAATTGTTTGCGGGTGGCAATGCATTGGGCAATTTCCGCATTGATGCCGGCGATATCATCCGGGTGCAGATGCCGTTCAAAGGCCGCGTAGGTGCCGTCGAACTCCCCGGGCGCGAAACCGAACAGCTCTTCGTGCCGGGATGACCAGGTGATTTTCCCGGCATTCATGTCCCAATCGAACATGCCCATGTGCGCAGCATCCATGGCCAGGCGCAGACGCTCGTTGCTGGCGAACACTGCCTCCTCGGCATGGACCTGCCTGGTAATGACCTCCGTCAGGATAATGATCCCTCCGATCTCCCCGGTGGCCTTGCGCCAGGGCTGTATTTCCCACCGCACCCAGTCAATTCTCCCGTCTGAGCGGACAAATTGATCCCGGTCGCATTTTTCAATTGCACCAGCAAGGCAACGCTGATGAATCTGCAGCCAGCGTTCGGGAAGCTCCGGGAACAATTCATAATGATTGCAACCTACGATGTCCCGATCCGGAAGTTCATAGTCAGAAAGGAACCGGTGGCTGGCGACGACATAACGCATGTCACGATCAAGCATCGCAATGGCGGCAGGGCTGTGTTCCACAAAGAGCCGCAGTTGCTCCTCGCGTTCCCGCAGCGCCGCCTCTGCGCGTCTGCGCTCGGTCAGATCCCGCACGATGGCCAGGAAGGATTCATCGTTGAGCTGACGGGCGCTGACTTCCGCCGGGAAGGTTGAACCGTCCTTGCGCAACTGCGTCCACTCGGCCAGGTAGGTCTGGCCAGGGGCTATCTCAACAGGCTCCTTCATCAGTCTGTGCCGCTGCTCTGGGACCACGAAGTCGGCGACACCGAGACGCAGGATTTCTTCCCTGCTGCAGCGGAGCATTTCCAGGCCGCGATCGTTGGCATCCAGGAACCGATGGTCTGCGGAAAATATGAAAATGCCGTCACTGGCCTGTTCAAACAGGCGCCGAAATCTGGACTCGCTGGCGCGCAGTTCCTGCTCCGCTTGCCGGCGTGCTGAGATGTCAATGCCGATCCCCAGCAGGAAATCCCGGCCGTCAAAATGGGTCCGGTGCCCGGTGAGGTAATGGGGTGTACAGGTGCCATCCTTCGCCACAACATCGGCTTCCACCTCGGCCGATCCGCGCGCAAAAACGTCCCCAATGCGTTTCTCCACCTGTTCACGATCCGGGCCACGGAAGAAATCGAGCGGCGACATGGAGGCGATCTCCGGCCCGCTGTAACCGGAGACCTGCTCAAAGTTCCGGTTCCAGCGCCGGATCCCCAGGTTGCCGTCGTACATGAAAAGTACGCCTGGGAGGGCGTCGAGAATGCCATCGGAAAAATCGCGTTCCCGGATTGCGATCTGCTCAGCCTGCTTCTGCTGGGCCATGCTGTGTTGCAAGGCACGATTGAACCGCTCGACCTGCAGAAGTTTTTTCTCCAGTTTGTGACCCAGGGTCTGGCTGTATTCGTGAAGTAAATTCGACTCATTGACATCAATCAACGCGGGTCCACGCTCCCGCAAACCGCGGAGTTTCCTTTCCAACGCTGCATCGATTCGCGCGGTAATTTCTGAGAGTCTGGCAGGCTTGAGAACAAATGAATCTGCACCAAGGTCGAGGGCCAATTGTTTATCCTTCCGATCGGTATACGTTCCGGAATAGACAATGAGGGGAATGTCAAATAAATTCTCGTCGGCCTTCAATTGGCGCAGCAGTGTGTAGCCATCCATCACCGGCATCAGAAGATCAGAGATTATTAGATCAGGAGGTGATACCCGGGCCTTTGCCAGTGCCTCCGCTCCATTGGCGGCGTCTTGCACCGTGAAACCGGCACCCTCGAGAGTCGATTTGAGACTGTCACGATTGCGCGCGTGATCGTCAACGATCAGGATGACCGGCTTGCCCACGGTCATCGCTACCGATGTACGCATGGGCCGTTCTCCTGGTGGGGGTCCCGGTAAACCAGTGGCTGGGACGGAAAAACGGAATTACTTGCCAAAGCGGGTCTTGTTCTGACTATCCTGAGATTTGCGAAACCACAGCCACGCAATGTCCGGAGCCACCGGCACCACGGGTCGACTGACCTTACTGCAGCATCACCAACTTGTAACTTGCGGCTGAAGACCATGGGTCACCCCGCCCAGGTCTCTGCAAACACATGGCAGACAGTATGAAAATACTGGCGTGAATCCCTCCCCGATCCATATGTGTCCACATGAGACCGGTAAAGCCAGCGATCAAATCGGATCGCAGATCAAGTATACGCCGCGATCCGGCGAATGAAGTCTTAAGGCGAGGGCTTTATCAGCGTATTGAGACTTGGTTCACGATATTCGTGAATAATCACCGGCCACAGTGAATGATTGCCGATCGACCGTACACGAATTTGTAATCCTATTGAGGCATGAATCACTTATTACCCACAAATAACGGAGGGTTAATCAGCGTTCCATCGGGCACATATTTCCCTAGCCGTGTTTCAGCGCGGCCTGGTAAGCCGGTCGTGACAGGACTTTTTCCAGGTACGCGTGGATCGCAGGACGTTTACCCAGCAGGTCAATCATGCCGGCGTACTGCAACATCGGCGCCATCTGGATATCCGCGCCGGTGAAGCGATCCCCCGCGATGAACGCGCGTCCGGACAGTTTGCGCTCCACGTAATCCAGGTGCCGATCCGCCTCGACCCGCAGGAAGTCCAGGACCACACCCGTGCGCACTCCTTCTCCCGGAATGAGCCGGTTGACGAGCAGCGGAATCACGATGGTTGACAACGATCCCTCCGCGTAATGCAGGAAGAACAAGTACGCAGAAAAGTCCGGGTCCCCGTCCATGGGCGCCAGTGCACTTTTCGGATAGCGCCGCAGGATCAGATCAATGATCGCCCCCGATTCTCCCAGCACCTCCCCATCGATGCGCACGATTGGAGAGCGCCCCAGTCCATCAATGGCTTTCATGTCTTCCGGGGCGCGCATACCGGCGTCACGCTGGAAATATTCGACCTGGTATTCGAGACCCAACTCCTCGAGTAACCACAGCACGCGGGTGGAGCGGGAATTTTTCAGATGATAGACCGTGATCATGCCGGTGTTCTCCCAGTCAATTCTCGTGCGCCACTATGTTGAATCGGATTTTAATTTCGTCCAGCACCTGCAGGCCGCCGCCGAGGACGCTGAAGGGCGTCATGCCGAAATCTGAAGTGCGCAACGGGAACATGCCGGTGACGGTGAGCTTGTCATCGCTGACGTGAACTGCCAGCGGCACTGTCACATCGCGCTCCACACCATGCAATTTTACGCGTACCGTGGCCTCGGGTCCCCATGCAGGCCCGATCATGGCGACCAAGCTCAGCGTGACCTCCGGGAACTGCTGTGCATCCAGCAGTGCCGGTCCATTCATGTTTTTGTACGTGCCGTCAATGGCCTGGGGCGAAGGCATGACGGCGAACTCGACGCCTTCATCCGCACGCGCATCCGCCGGATCCACCTGCAACTTCGCCACCGGGAACGCCAGCGCGAAACTGGAAGCGTGCATTTGCGGCGCCAGGTAGATGTCGCCGCTCAATTCATGCACCCGCACCACATGGTTATGCCCGACTTTGGCCAGCGGTCCGCCGCGAAATACCAGGATGCGCACGTCGCTGTCCTTCCCGTTCACCACGTAATGCGTACTGCCGGCCACCGGCAGGGCCGCCAAAGGCGACACTTCCCTGACCGCGGCACCGGTAGACGGCGCCTTACCCTCCCGGTGCGCCGCGGGCTGGCAGCCCGTGAGCAGCAGCGTGCTGATAAATAATGTGCAAACCCGACGCA
>CAYMXG010000094.1:0-7947 GCA_964394115.1 uncultured Enterobacteriaceae bacterium
ACGTACTTGCCTTCACGCCCGGCGAACGGCGAGGAGTTGGGCTGGAACGTCATGCTGATGGTGGGCTCATCCACGGTCAGCGCCGGCAATGCCTCCACGTGTTCGGGATCACAGATCGTGTCGGAGATTGCGAGCGGATCCAGACCCGACAGCGCGACGATGTCGCCGGCCGAGGCCTCCTCCACCTCCGTGCGTTTCAGACCATGGAACCCCAGCACCTGCAAGACACGGCCACGACGCTGCTCCCCGGTGCGGCTAATTACGGTCACTGAAGTGTTGGTTCGCACCGTGCCATGCTTGATGCGCCCAATTCCGATGACGCCGACGAAGCTATTGTAGTCCAGCGTAGAGATTTGCATCTGCAATGGCTCATCGCGATCCACCGGCGGTGGCGGCACATGATCGACAATGGTCTGAAACAGCGTCGTCATGTCGCCGCTGCGCACATCAGGCCCGGATCCGGCGTACCCCAGCAGCGCGCTGGCATATACCACCGGAAAATCCAGCTGCGCCTCGGTGGCGCCGAGCCGGTCGAACAGATCAAAGGTCTGATCCAGCACCCAGCCTGGACGTGCGCCATCCCGATCAACCTTGTTGATGACGACGATGGGCCGAAAACCCATCGCAAATGCCTTTTGTGTCACGAACCGGGTCTGCGGCATCGGGCCGTCGACGGCATCCACCAGCAGCAACACCGAGTCCACCATGGACAGCACCCGCTCCACCTCCCCGCCAAAGTCCGAGTGGCCGGGCGTGTCGACAATATTGATGCGATAGTCGTTCCAGGTGATGGACGTGTTCTTGGACAGGATGGTGATGCCGCGCTCACGCTCGATGTCGTTGGAGTCCATCATCCGTTCCTGCGGCGCGGCGCGGCTGTCCAGCGTGCCGGATTGTTGCAGCAGCCGATCCACGAGCGTGGTCTTGCCGTGGTCGACATGGGCGATGATGGCGATGTTGCGGAGCATGTTCATGGTACTGTCCTGATTATCTGTGGGACACGGGAGACGGGCAACAAACCCCCATGCGGCAAAGGGCGGGCATTATACAGAGTGGACAACGCCGGCACAGTTATTTCCACTTGGCGTTCACGAACTTCCGGAATAATCATGCCGGCGGCGTAAGCAATGGCGGAGCGGGCGGATACATGTTTGATCCACCGCAAATCCCGTAACGACTGCCCGGATTAGACTTATCCGCTCCAATAATGGCGCAAAAACACAAAATCCGAGGATTGCACATGCTGCACTTTGTTCAGGGAGATCTGTTGCACACCGGCGCCGCCGCCATTGCCCATGGCGTCGCTCCCCATGATCATTTCGATTCCGGCCTGGCGCTGTCGCTACGTGAGCGCTGGCCTGCGATGGTCAAGGATTTTCGACATTACTGTCACAACGACAACCCGGAACCTGGCAATGCATGGATCTGGAGTGGAGCCGGTGGAACGCGCATCATCAACCTGCTGACGCAGGAACCGGCGCCGGGTCCCGGCGCGCATCCGGGTCGCGCCACCACGGCACACGTCAATCATGCGCTGGGCGCGTTGCGTAAATTGATCGACAAGGAAAAGCTTTCCTCGGTCGCCCTGCCCCGTCTCGCCACCGGCGTCGGTGGGATGGCGTGGACCGAGGTGAAGCCCGTGCTGGAAAAACATTTGGGCGATCTGGCGATTCCCGTTTTCGTCTACGAGACCTACCACGCCGGCCAGAAGGCAGTCGAACCCGGACTTTGACCGTGGCGCGCTGCCTGCGCGGCGCGGTGGTTGGCAGCAACGCTTGCAGCGGCTCGTTTATAGTACGCGCCCATGCCGATCCTGACCCTCGAGGATGTGTCGCTGGCATATGGCCATGTGCCGTTGCTGGCGCAGGTGAATTTCCGCATCGACAAGGGCGAACGTGTCTGCCTGGTGGGGCGTAACGGCGCCGGCAAGTCCACGCTGTTTCGCGTCATCAGCGGCGCGGCAGAGCCGGATGCCGGCACGGTGTGGCGGCCCGAAACCCTGCGCATCTCCCATTTGCAGCAGGATGTCCCCGAGGACGAACAGCGCACTGTCTATGAAGTAGTCGCCGCCGGCCTGGGTGAAACCGGACAGCTGCTCACCGACTACCACGTCGCCGCGCAGAGCGGTGACCTTCGCGCGTTGCATGAGCTGCAACAGGGGATCGAGTCCCGCCACGGCTGGAACCTGGGGCAACAAATAGAAACGGCACTGAGTCGCCTTGACCTGCCCCAGGATGTTCCCCTGTCGCGCTGCTCCGGCGGCACGCGCCGGCGCGTGCTCCTGGCCCAGGCGCTGGTGAGCGAACCGGACCTGCTGTTGCTGGACGAGCCCACGAACCACATGGACATCGCCGCTATCGCCTGGCTGGAAGAGTTCCTGCTGGCATATCGCGGCGCACTGATGTTCATAACCCATGACCGCACGCTGGTCCGGCAACTCGCCACCCGCATCATCGAGCTGGACCGGGGCAGGCTCACCTCCTGGCCGGGCAACTATGACCAGTTCCTGCAGCGCAAGGAAGAAGTGCTGGACGCCGAACTGTCGGCCCGCGCCCGCGAAGACAAGCAACTGGCGGAAGAGGAGATCTGGATCCGGCAGGGCGTCAAGGCGCGCCGGACCCGCAACGAGGGTCGCGTGCGGCGCCTGGAGCAGATGCGGCGCGATCGGGCTGCGCGCCTCAATCAACCCGGGCAGGTGAATTTGCAGGCCGGCGGCGGCGACCTTACCGGCAGGCTGGTGGTGGATGTCCGTCATGTGAACTTCAACTTCGGGGAGGTAGCTGTAATTCGGGATTTTTCCACTCGCATCCTGCGCGGTGATCGGCTCGGTATCGTTGGACCCAACGGCTGCGGCAAAAGCACGCTGCTGCGCCTGTTGCTGGGCGAACTCAAGCCGGACGCGGGGAAAATCGTGGCGGGCGCGCGCCTGGAGATCGGTTATTTCGATCAGCATCGCACCCAGCTGGACCCGGAAAAATCCGTGCGCGAGAACATCAGCCCGGGCTCGGACTACGTGAATGTGCGCGGTCGCTCGCGCCACGTGATCGGCTACCTGCGCGACTTTCTGTTTCCATACGAGCGCGCCGACTCTCCGGTAAAGAGTCTCTCCGGCGGTGAACGCAATCGCCTGTTGCTGGCCCGCACCTTTACCCGGGCGGCCAACATGCTGGTCCTGGACGAACCCACCAATGACCTGGACGTGGACACGTTGGAACTGCTGGAGGACCTGCTGGCCGAGTATGACGGCACCCTGTTGCTGGTCAGTCACGACCGCACCTTTCTGGATAATGTCGTCACCAGCGTCATTGGTTTTGAGGGTAACGGGCGCGTGGCGGAGTACGTCGGCGGCTATGACGACTGGGTGCGGCAACGGCCGGCGCCGGAGACGCGCGCCTCACGCCGGCCGGTTGACACGGCGGCCGTTCCGGTGCGAAACAGCCCGCGCAAAAAGCTCGGCTTTAACGAACAGCGGGAACTGGCGGCATTGCCGGACCGGATCCAGACGCTGGAGCAGGAACAGCTGGCACTGCAGTTGGCCGTTAACGGCGCGGACTTTTATCGCCAGGACAGGGACACCATCACGTCGACATTGCAACGATTGGAAGAGATCGGCGAATTGCTGCGACAGGGCTACGCGCGCTGGATGGAACTGGAAAAATACTCCAGTTGAAGTCCGCCAACCAGGTAGATGCAATACGTCATGGCAAGCGCAATAGTTTTCATCAACCTAATCTTCCTGCCACTGGAGCGAGGGCTCATCCAGTGCCGAATATTGTTCCTTCAGCGACAGCACATGTTCCTCCCAATAGCGCTGGGTATTGAACCAGGGGAAGGCGCGCGGAAACGCCGGATCATCCCAGCGCCGCGCCAGCCAGCCGGCGTAATGAATCATGCGCAGCGCGCGCAATGCCTCCAGCAGGCGCAGTTCGCGCGCATCAAAGCGGCGAAACTCCGTGTAACCATCAAGCACGTCGTACAGCGCGGCGGTGCGATCAGCACGATCACCGGACAGGAACATCCATAGATCCTGCACCGCCGGACCGGTGCGGGCATCGTCAAAATCCACGATAAACGGCACGTCGTCGCGCATCAGGATATTGCCCAGATGACAATCCCCGTGCAGACGCAGCAATGCCACGTCCTCGCTGTCGGCGAATACCTCATGCAACCGTTCCAACAACAATTTTATGATCGCCCCATAGGCAGGCTGGATATCCGCCGGAAGAAAATTCTGTTCGAACAAAAACTGGCTCGGCTCAATGGCAAAATTCCGGATGTCGAGGGCAGGCCGGTGTTCGAAAAGGCGCAGCGCGCCGATGTTGTGGATGCGCGCAATGCAATGGCCGAGCATGCGCAGGTGCTCGGGATTGTCCGTCTCCGGAGAACGCCCTCCAACACGCGGATATAGCGCGAGGCGGTGTGCGCCGGCATGATGCAATGTGCGGTCGTGCGCATCCGCGATCGGAGCAATGACAGGGATCTCCTCCGCCTTCAATTCCGCCGTGAAGGCATGCTCTTCCAGAATGGACGCATCGCTCCAGCGTCCGGGGCGATAAAACTTCGCAATCAGCGGTGCATTGTCCTCGATGCCCACCTGGTAGACGCGGTTTTCGTAGCTATTCAGCGCCGAGACGTGACCGCTGCAGTGGTAACCCACGGCCTCAACTGCGTTCAACACCGCGTCCGGACTCAGGTCGCAGAAGGCATGCAGGTATTCCACGTCGTCAGTCATGGCGGCGGCACCGTCAGCAACGAAGTTGCTCCGTTCTGCAGGCACCGTGACTCCGGGAATTCGGCAACATGGCCACGCAAGTATCCTGCAATTCCCGCAAGCGGTTAGCCGCGGCGACCTTGTTCCCCCGACGGCATTCGAGCTGGTAAAGCTCCTTCAACGGGCTGGTGATGGACATTCTTCGCAATCCCTCTTCATTGTGGTCTGTGGTCATGCCCGCACGTGCCACGGCAAGCGACTTTTCCAGCCATGGCACAGCTTCGGCGAGTCGCCCCGCATCCCGGTTTAATACGCCCAGCCACCAGTAGGTCTGCTGACGGACTTTCCACGCAAGTGGCCTGGCGTCCGGCGCCGCATCGTGCAAGGCGATTTCCGTTGCCGCGCGCGAGATTACGGCCAGCGCCGTGTCGGGGCGCTGCGCGGACCAATACAGCTGGCCAACCTCGTTTAAAAATTCAATCCGTTCGAAGCTGGTCGTCGCATACTGATCCGCCAGCGGCAACACCTCGCCCAGCAACTCGGCGGCTCGTTCCCGGTTCTTGCCGCCGCGCAGGTTGGTGCGCACTTCGACCAGCAGGCGCCGCGATTCCAGTGAAGGATTGCGGGCTGCCTCACGCGCCACTGTGGCCGGGCCCAGCATCCGCCATTCCAGCGTCAACGACTTGTTTGCACGTATCTTCACGACCCGCGCCTTGGCGAAGTTCCCGGTGCCGGTGCGCACCGCAAACGCAAGGCCGGAAGCAAGTTCCCGTTCCTGGATGTGCAGTTCGAAACCCTTCGCCGAATATTGCAACGTCGCGGCACGGTCAGCGCCCAGCGCAGCAAGTTCCGCCACCGGCACCGGCGCCATCAACACATCGCCGTTGTTCAGCCGGTACGGGCAAAGGCAGAACTCGTCCTGATTTTTGGCTTCCCACCACAAATCCCGCGCCGATTCACCGCTGTCCTTTACCGCACCCGTTTCCAGGTCGATGGCGTAAGTTGCCGGCAGCGTGGCCCGACGCCAACCTTCGGGCGGACCCATCCCCGGCGGCAGGGGTCCTTTCCATTCGCCCCAGGTCAGGAAATACCCGATGACTGCCAGCAAACCAACGAGCGCAAAGAACACATGTTGCGGCCTCATCGCCCGGCTCCGGAAGTTATGGGCGAGACCAACAGGGCAGTTCCTTGTTTGGAACCCGGCAACCGCTGGCGGCATCCTGGTCCGCCAGCTTCGCGCACCAGGAATGCATTTCCTCCAGGACCGGCCTGGACCTGTCCGGATCGCCTGCTGCGCAGTGAGCCTGGGCCAGCAGAAACAGATCCTCGGCAATTAACCTGCCACGCAGTTCAGGATCGTCCAACGGTATTCCCGCAACTGGTCCGGATGTCTGCACCGCGCGCCGCAGCCATTGTTCCGCCTCTTCTGCGCTGCCCTGCAGACGATAGTGATCCCCGAGCGTCGAATACAGGGAGTGAACCAGGATCAAAGGCAGGGGGCCGGCAGCGTTCTGATCCGATGGAACGCGGGCTGGAAGCAGATCCAGTTCCGCGGCCGCCTGGTGCAGCAAGGCCGCACCCACTTCCGGCTGGGCAGCCCGGAACATCACCCCGGTTTGAATCAGGGTGCCGACACGTTCAGGGGATGCAAAAGACAATTCTTCGGCGGCTGCAAGCGCCAGCCGCAGATTGCGCGCCACTTCTTCATCACGCCCGGCCTTCAGTGCTTCCCCGGCTGCGGTCAGCGCCGACTGGGCCAGGGCGTACGACAAGTGTTGCCCGGGGGATTTCGGGGGCGGCGTTGCATCCGATTCAACCCGGGTCTTCGAAATATCGGAAGGCATTGCGGGGCCGGGTTCGTCCCCGGCGTCCTCCCCGGGGATGGTCGGTGAAGACTCGACCGGTGTATTCCGGCTTTCCTCAAATTTCACCAGCGCCGGCACGCCCAGGACGCAGACCAGGCAGAACAATATCTGCCACGGCTTCATGGCAAAATGCCTGCCTGTTATCGACGGAAGTCGCGGTTCCTCCATAAGCGGACATCATAGTTCAAGCCATGTTGCGTATCTCACCCACCGTCGCCATCCCGGATGAGGAACTGGAGTTCAAGGCCATACGCGCCCAGGGCGCCGGCGGTCAGAACGTCAATAAAGTCTCCACTGCGATCCACCTGCGCTTCGACATCCGCGCCTCTTCCTTGCCGGAACCGTGCAAGGTTCGGTTGCTTGGTCTGCGCGATCGGCGCATCACCCATGCCGGCGTGCTGATCATCAAAGCGCAGAGCCATCGCAGCCAGGAAATGAATCGCCATGAGGCGTGCCAGCGCCTGGTGGAATTGGTGCGCGGCGCACTGGCCAGGCGCAAGCACCGCATCGCCACCCGCCCGGGCCGGGCGGCAAAGGAGCGGCGCTTGCAGGGCAAGGCCTTTCGCAGCCGCCTCAAGAACGAGCGCAAAAAGAAGGGCGCCGGAGAATTTGAATAAGCGCGGCCGCCGATAAACTCATGGAGTCCTCCCGGGCGGATAAGGTATAGTGTGCGGCAGGTAAAAACTTACGCGCACACAGCGCATGATTCGAAGCAGTAAACCCTTCAAGTTGTTTCAGCCACTCCCCCACGGACTTCCGCGCTTCCCGTTGCGTCTTTGGCGCACCGCTATCAACTCGTTCAGGAGCTGCACCATTCATGTCATTTGACACCCTGGGCCTGAGGCCCGAACTGTTGCGCGCGGTGGCGGACGAAGGTTACGCCCAGCCCACCCCGATACAAGTCCAGGCAATTCCGGTAATCCTGCAAGGCGGTGATGTGATGGCCGGCGCCCAGACCGGCACCGGCAAGACCGCCGGTTTCGCGTTGCCGATTCTCGAGCGGTTGATGGCGCAGCCTTTAGGCGAAGGCAAACGCCCGGTGCGTGCGCTGGTACTGACACCGACGCGCGAACTTGCCGTCCAGGTGGGAGAAAGCATGCGCGTGTACGGCAAACACCTGCCGCTGCGCAGCACCGTGGTCTATGGCGGCGTCAATATCAATCCGCAGATCGAGGAACTGAGGCGCGGCGTGGATGTGATCGTGGCGACGCCCGGGCGATTGCTCGATCACGCCGAGCAGAAGCACGTGGACTTGAGCAAGGTTCAGGTGCTGGTGCTGGATGAGGCCGATCGGATGCTGGACATGGGCTTCATCCCCGACGTGCGCCGGATCATTCGCCTGCTGCCGAAGCAGCGGCAGAACCTTTTATT
>CAYMXG010000095.1:0-7929 GCA_964394115.1 uncultured Enterobacteriaceae bacterium
CGTTCCCGAATCCATAAATGGCCAGGATGGCCGTTTATGGATGATAACTAAACCTCAGAAACGCATCGGGCTGTACGGGGCCGGGTCAATATCCGGCGCGCTGCCGGAAACCAACTGTGACAGCAGCTTTCCCGATCCCGCCGCCAGCGTCCACCCCAGGTGGCCATGCCCGGTATTAACGTACACGTTGTCCAGGTTTGCGCGACCGATTATGGGCACACCATCACAGGTATAGGGGCGCAGCCCTGCCCAGGCACTGACATCCATTGCCGGTCCCGGCGCGAATCCTGGAAAAACTTCTCCCACCACCTGCTTCAGATTTTCAATCCGTCCGGGTGTCAGGCCCAGGTCAAAACCGGCGAATTCCGCGGTCCCCGCCACGCGCAGCAGGCCATCCAGGGGCGTCATTGCCACGTGTCGCGCATCATCCACCACCGGCATGCCGGGCTTGATGCCGCTTCCCGACATGGGCACCGTGATGGAATATCCCTTGACCGGCTGGATGGGGAGATGCAATCCGATCCCTGCACCCAGTGCCGGGGCGTGGCTCCCCGCGCACAGGACAAACCCATCCGCCTCCATGGCGCCCTTGCTCGTCTGCAGCGCCGAGGCCCTGCCCCGCGTCACCACGAAACCACTCGCCTCGACATTGCCGCAGACTTCGACGCCCTGCCGTGACAGCGTTGCCGCCAGGGCCGAACAAAACCTGTGCGCGTTGCCGGACTCGTCATCGGGGAAATGAATGGCTCCAATCAGGCGCCCCACCACGTCCTGCAACGCCGGTTCCAGGCGCAAGGCGCCGCCCGGATCCAGGATATTGGGCGAGACGCCGGTATCCTTGAGCAGATTTGCCAGGCTCACGCCCTCAGCAAACGCATCAAGGTCGCGGTAGATCTTCAGACTGCCCCGGCAGATCTGGCCATAATCCAGGGCTTCCTTCCGCCGCAACTCGTGCAATGCGGCGAGACTGAAGCGCGCCAGACGCGCATTGGAAAGGGCATTCGCGTGAAAGCGCCGGGGGCTGGAATTGCGCAGAAAGCGCAGACCCCAGAAAAACAACGAGCCCAGCGCGGCAGGACGCAATAGCACCGGGGCATCCTCGCGACCGAGCCAGCCAATCACCTTGGGCAGGATACCGGGCATGTTCCACGGCTCCGCCTGGCTCGGCGTCACCATGCCGGCATTGGCAAAACTGGTCCCGAGCCCGGGCCCGGCGTGGCGGTCAATCATGGTGACGCGATGACCCTGCGCCGAGAGGTAATAGGCCGAACTCAGGCCGAGCAGGCCGGCGCCGATGACGATGAACCGCATTGCAGAATCCGTTCGTTCAGCCCGGACTGGTGAAAATCGCAGGCGTTGCCGGCAGGGTCACGAAACAATGACGCATGGGGGCGTATGGTAACATGCGCCGAAATTCGACCCGATCGGGCGCGGACCGGCAACGCAAACGCTGTTTCCAAGTCCTGCTTTTCTTCACCTCCCGGAGAAGTTGCCGTGCAGCCCATATTGGCAGACCTCGTCGCGCATCTTGAACTGGAACGGCTGGAGGAAAACCTGTTCCGCGGCCCGAGCCGGGACATCGGCACGGCGCAGGTGTTCGGCGGCCAGGTGCTGGGTCAGGCCTTGAAGGCCGCACAATTCACCGTCGACCAGCGCAATGTGCATTCTCTGCACGCCTATTTTCTCCGCCGCGGCGATTTCGATGCCCCAATTGTTTACGAGGTAGATCGCAGTCGGGACGGCAACAGTTTTTCCGCCCGGCGCGTGGTTGCAATCCAGCACGGTCACCCCATCTTCACGTTGTCGGCGTCGTTCCAGTCCCTGGAACAGGGCATGGAATTTCAGCCACCGCTGCCGGATGTGCCGCCGCCGGAACAACTTTCCAGTGTGCGTGAGTATGAAACGCGGAATCTGGAGCGGCTTCCCGACAAAATCCACCGCTTGCTCAAATTGTCCGCACCCTTCGATCTGCGCCCGGTGGAGTTCGGGTCGCAGCATCAAGCCGAGGATGTGGCCGCTTGCCGTCAGTTCTGGCTGCGCACCGTGGATCGCCTGCCGGATGATCGCGGTTTGCACCAATCCATCCTGGCATATGTATCCGATTACGGCCTGTTGACGACCACGCTGCAGCCCCATCGCATCCATTTCACCGACATGAATCTGCAGATGGCCAGCATTGACCATGCCATGTGGTTTCACCGGCCATTCCGCGTGGATGAGTGGTTATTGTGTGAATATGAGGCCATTTCCACGTCCAATGCGCGCGGCCTGGCGCGAGGGGCGATCTATCAGCGCGACGGCAGGCTGGTGGCCACAACCATTCAGGAGGGTCTGGTGCGCATCCGCGCGGGGCGGCAGCAGTAGAAGGTAATCAGGAGCCGTTAAGGAAACTCTGAACAACCCCATCCTGGGGTTGCAAGAGGACGCCAAGCGAAATGCGCGGTTTTCGCTTGGCTCACATTTTCAATGACTTGCAGTCATTGAAAATGGCAGTGCCTCCCTGCACTGCGGGAAGCGCTGATGTTAATCAGAGCTTCCTTAACGTCCACGGCATCCGGTAACGCGCCGGAACCCATCTCAAAATCTGCGAGCGGCGCAAATTTGAGGTGGGTGTTACATATTTGGGTAGTTCGGCCCGCCTCCCCCTTCCGGCGCCACCCAGACGATATTCTGGGTCGGGTCCTTGATATCGCAGGTCTTGCAGTGCACGCAATTCTGGCCATTGATTTGCAGGCGCGGCTGATTGCCGGTGGTGATTATTTCATAAACGCCGGCCGGACAGTACCGCTGCTCGGGCGCATCATAATCAGCCAGGTTGATCCCAATCGGCACCTGCTTGTCGCGCAGGGTCAGGTGGCAGGGCTGATCTTCCTCATGGTTGGTGCTCGACAAATATACCGAGGATAAGCGGTCAAAGCTCAATACCCCGTCCGGCTTCGGATACTCAATCCTGTTGCAGTCAACGGCCTTGCTCAGCGTTGCATGGTCGGGCCTGCGGTCGCGCAGTGTCAGCGGAAGCCGGCCACGAAACACGTTCTGATCGATGAAATTGAAGGCAGCGCCGCCAATCAGCCCGAACCGGTGCAGCGCCGGGCCAAAATTCCGTGAGCGCCGCAATTCGTCGTGGACCCAAGACTTTCGGAAACGATCCCGAAACGCAGTCAATTCCACGCCACCACCACCGCCCGCGCCAAAATGGGCACTGATTGCCTCGGCTGCCAGCAGGCCGGACTTCATCGCCATGTGCGTGCCTTTGATCTTGGAAAAATTGAGCGTGCCCGCGTCACAACCCACCACGAGTCCGCCCGGGAAGGTCATGCGCGGCAGCGAGTTCAAACCACCCTTGGTAATAGCCCGTGCGCCGTAGGCAATCCGTTTCCCCCCGGTCAGCGTGGCTCGAAATAGCGGATGGTGTTTGAGGCGTTGAAACTCCTCAAACGGGTTCAGAAACGGGTTGCTGTAATTGAGATCAACGATTAGCCCGGCCGCAACCTGTCGATTCTCGAGGTGGTACAGGAAGAATCCGCCACTGGAGCCGCGTCCCAGAGGCCAGCCCGCACCGTGGACCACGAGTCCAGGCCTGTGTTGCGCCTCTGTTACCTCCCACGACTCCTTGATTCCGAGGGCGTAATGCTGCGGGTCGGCGTCGCGATCAAGCGCAAATTTCTGAATCAAACGCCGGCCGAGATGACCGCGGCAACCCTCGGCGAATAGCGTAAATTTGCCGCGCAATTCCATGCCCGGCGCGAAACTGTCCTTTATCCTGCCATCGGCGCCGATGCCCATGTCTCCGGAAATGACACCGGCCACGGCGCCCGCATCATCGAACAAAACCTCGGCGGCGGCGAAACCCGGAAATATCTCGACACCCAGCGCCTCGGCCTGTTGCGCCAGCCAGCGGCAGACATTGCCCAGGCTGACGATATAGTTACCGTCATTGTGCATGGGCGCAGGCACCAGCGGGTTGGGGATCCGGATGCCTCGCTTTGAACCAGTCAGAAAATGAAATTCGTCCGCGGAAACCTGAGTGTGCAACGGGGCGTTCCGGCTGCGCCAGTCGGGCAGCAACTCATCCAGCGCGCGGGTCTCGATGACGGCGCCCGACAGGATATGGGCGCCAATCTCGGAACCCTTTTCCAGGACACAAACCGTGAGATTTTGATTCCGGCTTGCCGCCAGCTGCTTCAGGTGAATCGCGGCAGATAGTCCGGCCGGACCGGCGCCGACGACGACAACGTCGTATTCGACCTGGTCACGTACGACGGGATTGGTGCTCATCGGTAACCGTCTCCGGTGCGATGAAGGGACGCTGCCGGCGGGGAATCCGCCGGTAGCGCTAATCCGGTGCTTTTATTTCTTTTGCTGAATGAACAACGTCCAAAGCCGGGCCAGATCTGTCAACGCCCTGTTCTGCGTAACGGCAGCCAAGGCAGTCTTAGCCTCCTCAAGCTTGCCCTGCCTGAAGAAGGCGATGCCGAGTTGCAGGTTGGCAGTATCTGGCGACGTCAGGCTGCCCTTGCCCAGGCCGCGTTGCAATGCGGTAACGGCGGCATCGACCTGTCCGTAGTTGAGATATGCCTCGCCGGTCTTGACATCGGGATCGCCGGCGGCGGCAGCGGCAGTCTCTTTTTCCACCTGGGCCAGGGACCTGGAATCATCGGCAGCTTGCGTGCCGGCCATTGCCAGCAGGCGTTTCTGCCGATCGGCGTTTTCGTCCACTCCCAGGACCTGATTGGCAAAGCCCTTGTCGAGGGTGGACTTTGCCTCGCCCGGCAGACCCAGTTGAATTGCGAGCTCAGCCAGTTCGATGTATTCGTCGGCACTTTCCAACACATCTACTTCATTCATCAGGCGCAGGATCTCGAAGTTCTCCCGATCGCCCAGATCCGGCACGTCCTGCACCATCTGGATGCGATCGCGCCAGTATTTCTGCGACGGATAGCGTTTGAGCAGCATTTCCAGCACGTCGGCAACGCCGGCGTCGTTTTTCTGCTCGTACTCCGCACTCATCAGCAGTTGCAGCCAGTCCTGCTTGACCTCCCGGCCGGACTTGTCCGCAGACGCAATGATGGCGCGCAGGCTGGTGGCGGTGCTCTTGTAATCCTTTTGCAGGTACTGCGCCTGGATAATCAACAACTGCACCTCCAGATCACCCGGGGCGTTTTGCGAATACTTTTTCCCGAATTCAATGACCTTGTTGTAGTCCTTTACCTGGTAGGCAATTTGCGCCAATGACTTGTAGGTCTTGGTGGTCTCTTCCGCGCTGAGGAATCCCGAGGCAATGGTCGCCTCCATGGCCCTGCCGGCCGCGGCGTAGTCGCCACGCTGCAATTGGATGAACACCTTGAACTGATCAATCTTGAACTGCTCGAAGGGCGTCTTGGAGGCAATCGCCTCGGCTTCCTTTACCTTCGCCAGCGCTCCGTTCAGATCCTTCTTTTGTGCCAACTCCTGGGCTGCCTGCAACGGCTTGCCGACCTTCGCGCCGATCTTTTCTTCAGCCATGGCTGCCGGGGTCATGATGATGCTGCCAATCCCCAATGCCAAGAGCAGGGTGGTGTACCGGGCAAAGCGACCAACATTCCTGGACGAATTCATGTTTGCTTTCCTCTCAATGAAAACGCCACGACGGGGGGACCCGCCGTGGCGCAACTTTATAAGTCCAAAATTCTTACTCGAGGTACTGTTCGTTGCCGACAAAGCCAATACGCTGGATACCCAGGCGCTGCGCGGAAGCGAGTACGGTGGCAACATGGTCATACTTCGACAATCTATGTGGCCGCAAGTGCACTTCCGGTTGCGGATCTTTTCTGGCCTCGCGTATGAAATAGGAACGCAATGCCGCCTGGCTTGACACAATTGACCCGTTCCACAAAATCGTGCCGTCAAAATCCACTTCAAGATCGATGACCTCCGGCGGCACCGGCGGCGGTTCATTCTGGCCTTGCGGCATGTCAAGTTTGACGGCATGGGTTTGAATCGGGATGGTGATAATAAGCATGACCAGCAGCACCAGCATGACGTCAATCAATGGCGTGGTGTTGATATCCATCATGACTTCAGCATCGCCACCACTTGGACCCATCGACATGGACATGGTTCCGGTACCTCCTAGTTGTTAATGCTGGCCGGGTTCCGGCTGCGTAATAAAGCCAACTTTCACGACTCCGCCGCGCTGCACTGCGACAATCACCTTGCCGATGTTTTCGAAACGCGTGTACCGATCCCCGCGCACATGAATTTCCGGTTGCGGCACCAGGACTGCGACTTCCTTCACCTTTTCGATGAGGGCACGCGTGTTCGCAACGCGGCGCTCGTTCCAGAACATCTTCCCATCCCGATCCACGGCGATAACGATGTTCTCGGGCTTGGTCGTCGTCGGCTGGTTGGCCACCTTCGGCAGATCCACCGGCACGGTCTGGATCACGACCGGAATGGTGATCAGGAAAATGATCAGCAGCACCAGCATTACGTCCACCAGGGGCGTGGTGTTGATGGCGGAGATGGCTTCCGAAAACTCCTCCTCGCCGCCGCCGGCACCGACGTTCATGGACATGTTCAGCGACCTCCGGCGGGCGACCCGGCAACGCGCTTGCCGCTCAACAGCACGGCATGCACGTCGGAAGAGAAATTGCGCAGGCTTTCGATGGCCACCTTGTTACGGCGCACCAGCCAGTTGTAACTCAGCACCGCGGGCACGGCCACGGCAAGTCCAAGGGCGGTCATGATCAACGCCTCGCCGACGGGGCCGGCGACCTTGTCAATGCTGGCCTGGCCGGCAATGCCGATGGCGATGAGCGCGTGGTAGATGCCCCACACCGTGCCGAACAATCCGACGAACGGCGCCGTGGAACCCACGGTGGCCAGGAATGCCAGGCCGGTCTGCAGTTCACTGTTTACCGATTCCACTGCGCGTTGCAGCGACATCGTCACCCACTCGTGCAAATCGATCTGATCCGTCAGCTTGCCGTCGTGATGCTGGGCGGCTGACAAACCGTCTTCCACAATCATCCGGTACACATTCTTGTCCGGGAGCTTGCCTGCGGCGTCCTTGATGCTCGCGGATCGCCAGAATTGCTGGCCAACGAGCTTCACCTGGTTAAACAGTTTCTGCTGGTAGATCAACTTGGCGAACAGGATGTACCAGGAGAACACCGACATGATCAGCAGGATGAACAGCGTACCCCTGGAGACGAAGTCGCCCTGCTGCCAGAGTGCCTTCAGCCCGTACGGGTTTTCCACGGCGACGGTATCCGCCGGCGGCTCTTCAATACCCGTCGGGGCCTCTTCGTATGCCGGCGGTTCCGTGGCTGGCGCGGCGGCCATGGGATCCGTCATGGGCGCACCGGTGGCCATGGGATCCGTGGTACCGCTTGCCATGCCCGTGGCGTCCATTGCGGCATCGGCGGCAGCGGCTGCGCCTGCTGCGGCATCGGCTGCACCGGCCGCGGCTTCAGTAGCGGCCGTCGTTGCAGCCTGAGCGTCAGTCGCTGCCGGCGGTTGTTGTGCTGCAGCCAGCGGGGCACACAGAAACACCGCGACCGCCACGACCGTGTGCAGTACGTAGCGCAGTTTTAGTTGCGTCGTCATGAAATATACCCCTTCAGTTTGGAACACCACATCGTTGATTGATTCGCGTTGATTGATTCGGTTTCCGGCCATTTAACCCTGCACACGAGCCGCCACTTAGCGCGCGTCTTCCAACCGGAATGTCACTTTGACCTTGTGCCACATGGTCTTGGGCTTGCCGTCTTCGGTGCCGGGTTGGAACTTCCAGCGCCGTAATGCCTCCTTTGCCGCCGCTTCATCCAGGCGCGGGAATCCGCTGGGCGAATCGATCTTTGCTTCCTTGACCTTGCCGTCTTCTCCCACCAGCAATGCCAGCACGACGGACCCCGCCTCGCCGAGGCGGCGTGACGCGGACGGATA
>CAYMXG010000096.1:0-7897 GCA_964394115.1 uncultured Enterobacteriaceae bacterium
TGGTGGAGGCGGCCGGTGGCGTCGTCAGCAACTGGCGCGGAGAGCCAGCCATCGCCGGGGGTAGGGTGGTAGCCAGCGCGACGCCGGCGTTGCACGAGCAAGTGCTGCAACTTTTGCAGGCGGAAATGTAGGGTGGATTAGGCGCGGGGCGCAGCCACGCGCCGTAATCCACCAATGGATACCTACAAACACACGGTGGATTACGCTGCGCTAATCCACCCTACGAAGCTATCAGACTTGCATGAAGCAACAACGGAGGACACAAACATGGCAACTCCCAATATCGCCGCCAGGGCCCCCATCGAAGTTGCTGTTGAAGCCGGAAAGTCCTATTGGTGGTGCGCCTGCGGGCGCAGCAGCAAGCAGCCGTTCTGCGATGGATCCCACAAGGGTTCGGAGTTCTCACCGGTTGAATGGCGCGCCACCGAATCCGGGCAGAAATGGTTCTGCGCCTGCAAGCACACTGCGGGCAAACCATTCTGCGACGGATCCCACAAGAAACTATGAGCCCGGCGCTTAATCTTGGGCGGGCACTGCTGCGGGCGTTGAAGGCCCGCGGTGTGGCGGAGATCTTCGGCATTCCCGGAGACTTCGCGCTGCCGCTGTTCAAGGTGATCGAGGAGGCGAAGATACTGCCGCTGTTTACCCTCAGTCACGAACCCGCCGTGGGTTTTGCCGCCGATGCCGCGGCCCGGTTTCACACCCGACCCTCCGTGGCCGCGGTCACCTACGGCGCGGGCGCGCTGAACATGGTGAACCCCATAGCGGCTGCGTATTCCGAGAAGTCGCCGGTGGTGGTGTTGTCCGGTGGACCGGGCCTGGCGGATCGCAGCACCGGCCTGTTGTTGCACCACCAGGCCAAGCGTCTGAGTTCCCAAATCGAGATCTACAAGGAAGTCACCTGCGACCAGGCGATACTGGATGACATGCAGCGTGCGCCGCAGGTCATTGCCCGCGTGCTGGACAACTGTGTGAATCATTCCCGGCCGGTGTACCTGGAGATCCCGCGTGACGTGGTATTTGAAAACTGTGCCGCCGTGCCGCGGCCGGCGCCCGCCCCGGCAGCGGACAAGGATGCGCTGAATGCCTGCGCGGATGAGATCCTGGAGCGCATCCACGCGGCAAAATCCCCGGTGCTGGTGGTGGATGTGGAGATCCGGCGCTTCGGATTGGAGGCACAGGTCACGCAGTTGTGCCGCGGAATGGGGATTCCCGTGGTCACCACGTTCATGGGCCGCGGCTTGCTGGCGGGACAAAAAGTCCCGTTTCGCGGCACCTACATGGGTGTGGCCGGCGATCCGGATGTCACATTATTGGTGGAGTCCTCGGATTGCCTGCTGGCGCTGGGGGTCATCCTGTCCGACACCAATTTCGGCGTGTCGGAAAAGCGCATCGACCTGCGCCGTTCCATACTTGCCTGCGATGGACAGGTGACGCTCGGCTACCACACCTATTCAAACCTGCCGTTAACCGCGCTGGTGCAGGCCCTGAATCGCCGCCTGAAAAAGGGGCGGACCTACACGGCCCCGGCGCTGAATTACCCGCGCGGACTCAAAGCGAATGCGGACCTGATCACGCCCCTGGCCATCGCCACCGCGGTCAATGACCTGTTTGACCGCGCCGAGCGCATGCCCATTGCCGCGGACATGGGTGACTGCCTGTTCACCGCACTCGACATAGAAAATACCAGCCTGGTCGCGCCGGGATACTACGCCACCATGGGTTTCGGCGTGCCGGCGGGCCTGGGAGTGCAGGCCGCCACCGGCCGCCGGCCGTTGATCCTGGTCGGCGACGGCGCGTTTCAGATGACCGGTTGGGAGTTGATCAACTGCCGGCGCTACGGCTGGAACCCGATCGTCCTGCTGTTCAACAATGCCAGTTGGGAGATGCTGCGTGCGTTCCAGCCCGAATCGAAGTTCAACAACCTGGACGACATCCGCTACGCGGACCTGGCCACGGGCCTGGGCGGACGCGGCCATCGCGTGCACACCTGCCGTGACCTGGTAAAAGCGCTGGATACCTCCGTGAAAGACAAGAGCTGTTTTCAGCTGATCGAGATCATGCTGCCGCGCGGCGTGCTGTCGCGCACGCTGCAGCGTTACGTGGATGGCATAAAACGCATGCGTGCGCGAAAATAATGCCGCTCATCGACGAGTTGCAGGAACTGTTTTCGGCTCCAGTCCGCGGGACAGACCTGCTGACAAAGTTCTGCGGCGCGCTCCGCGCCGGCGTGCACCATTACAATTGGGTCGGTGTGTACCTGCTGGAAGAGGAGGGCACGATGCTGGTGTTGCGCGGCTGGGACGGGCCCGCCGCCACGGAGCATGTGCGTATCCCGGTCGGGCAGGGGATATGTGGCCTCGCGGCACGGGAAGCGCAGACAGTGATCGTGGATGACGTGCGCTCGGACCCGCGCTACCTGCAATGTTTCCTGCAAACCCGCGCCGAGATCGTCGTGCCGATTTTCTCCGGCGGCAGGGTCATCGGTGAAATCGATATCGACAGCGACCAGGTCGGCGCCTTCAATGCCACGGATCGCATGTTCCTGGAGTGGTGCGCGGAGAAACTGGCTGCAAAGCGTGATGGGCAGTGGGTGACGGGCTGATTCTGACAATGACGAAAATCGTCGATTGCGATCCAGTCCGCCGCTTCAATGGCGCGCCGTGATCTTACGGTGCAAAAGACTTGCTGCGCGTCAGCAGAAGACCGCTGACCTATGCGTTGCTGTCCGTAATGGCGGGAACGTCAATCTCTTTTACACACGCCACTCTCGACAGGCTGATCAGGCAGCGAACAAGAGCAACAAGATCTTGAACCGGTATCCGCGCGCCGTGGTACGCTGAGACGGCTGCTTCTGCTCCACGCTCAAACGGAATTTCGGCCGCCACCTCACCCGGGTTGATACATGTGACCGCAATGCCGTCGCTGCGCAGGTTCTCTCGTAATGCATGGCCAAGCCCCCGCAGCCCAAACTTCGAGGCCGTGTACGCAACTTCGGGAGAGCCGGTATTTTCCAGCCCGGAAGTCGACCCGATCAGGATAATCTTTCCGCTCGCCGATTGTTTGAGATTCGGTAGCACGCTCTGAATGCAGATGATAGCCGCGGTAAGGTTCACCGAGATGATGTTGTGCGTTTCTTCCGGGCTCACTTTTTCGAAGTCGTATTCACTTCCGAAGGCGTGATTCTCCCAGACTCCGGCGTTGTATATCAGCACATCAAGCTTGCTGTCGGCCAGAGCTTCCACCAACTTTTGGCCTGCGTTCCCGGAGGACAAGTCGGCCTCTATCCAGAGTCGCGTGACACCGTCACCCTTTTCGAGATCCGGACGACTCCTCGAAACCAGCCACACGGTATCACCGGCTGCAGGTATGCCTGCACTGAACGCCGCGCCTAATCCGCGGCTCGCTCCAATAATCAGGATATTTGCCATGATTCAGTTGTGGTAAGTTCCGGAATCGGAAATCAAGGGGTCAGAGTCATTGCAATGAGTTCTATCCAGTCAGCGCCCCGGTCCCCGATGATTCAATGGCACTGACCCCCTGATTTCGATTATTTCCGATTCGGTCGAGCAGATCTTCCGCCAGCAGGCCGGCTATCTCCACCGGGTGAACCGATTGCAGGCCACGCCACGCGGGCACGCCATTCACCTCCAGCACCAGGAATTTCCCGGATTGATCACGGATTATGTCCACGCCGGTGTAGTGGGTGCCGGTGGCCTCTGCCGCCCGCTCCGCCAGCTGGCGCAGGTCGTCCGTCAGCACGGCGGGCAGGCATTGACCGCCGCGGGCGCGATTGGTGATCCAGTGACTGGAGACCCGTTCCATGGCTGCGACGGCCCGGCCGTGGATCACGAAGATGCGCCAGTCCCGCCCGCCATCCTGTTCCTGCGGCACGTAATGCTGCAGGTAAAAGACGCCTTCCATTGCTTCCGCCGCCGGCAGACCCCCGGCGCGATCGATCAAAATGAGTCCGCGGCCGCAATTCCCGAATAACGGCTTCAGCACCAGCCGGTGCCCGGCGGCCAGTTGCTCACGCACAATCTCCTGTGCCGAAGCTTCCGATTCGCACACCCAGGTCGCCGGCGTGGGGATGCGCGAGCGCAACAACAGGTGGCTGGTCATGGCCTTGTCCACGGTGCGTTCGATGGCGCGCGCCGGGTTGTATACCTCAACGCCGGCTTCCTCCAGCGCATGCAGCAGGTCAAGTCTGAGCGAGACCTGCTCAAAGGTGCCATCGGGGACCGCGCGCACCAGCACTCCGTCGGGGAGTTCGTTGCCTGCAAATCCCGGAACGTGCAATCCGCCGGGGCCCGTGCCATGGCCGATCCCGCAGTCGCGCAGCGAGATCACGCGGGCGCCCGCGCTACGGGATGCAAACGCCCGCAGCAGGCGCTCCTCGTGCCAACCGGTGTTGTCGGAGAATATGATGATGTTGGGAACAGTCAAGGCAAGTCCTTCCAGGAATACTCCGCAGAAGTGTCATTACCGTCATTCCGGTGGAGACCGGCATCCAGATATGCTTGTATTCTCACTGGTCCCCGGCTTTCGCCGGGGTGACGGCTCCGGAATGTCGAACAGTCAAAAAATGATACTTGTTCAAAGGTTCCCTAGCAAAGAATTGCCGGGCAGACCATGAGTTTATGGGTATCGGCAACGTGACCAGCTCCACTTCGCACCCAACTCCTGATCTGATTGTCATCGGCGCCAGTGCGCGCGCGGCCTGTTTTTCCGCCGCCCGCGCCGGTTTCATGCCGTACTGGCTGGACCAGTTTGGCGATACCGATCTTCGCGCCGCATTCCCGGGGGCACTGGTTTCGCCCGGCGCCTACCCGGCGGGACTGGTGGCGGCGTTGGAGCAGGCCCCGGATGCGCCGGTCGTCTACACCGGCGCCCTGGAAAATCATCCCAAAGTGCTGCGGCAAATTGCCGCCCGGCGCTTATTGCTGGGTAACAGCGCCGAAGTGTGCGCGGGAGTACGTACCCCGGCGCTGTTGCGTGAGCGGCTTGCCGCGCACGGAATGGTTTTCCCGAAAATTCTCGCTGGCGGCGCCGATGCGCCCGCCACCGGACGCTGGCTGCTCAAGCCCGAGCGCAGCGGCGGCGGATTGGGGATCAGTGTCGCCAGTCCCGGTACGCAAGCCGCAACCGGACACTACCTGCAGGAATTCATGTCCGGGGAAAATTTCTCCGGTGTGTTTGTGGCCGGGGCAGGCGGTGTGCGACTGCTTGGGATCACACGGCAACTGGTCGGCGAGGCGGAATTTCATGCGCCGGCATTTTCCTGGTGCGGCAGCATCGGACCGGTGTCGCCCACGCCGCGGGTTCAGTCCCGGTGGGAGGAGATCGGCCGGGTGCTGGCGAGCGAGTTTGGTTTGCGTGGACTGTTCGGCGTCGATGCCGTCGTGGGTAATGATGAAGTGACGGTGATTGAGATCAACCCGCGCTACACCGCTTCGGTGGAGGTGTTGGAGGGCGCGCTGGGCGTGGCCGCCATTGCGCTGCACATGTTGGCCTGGGGTCAGGTCTTGCATTCAAGCACGGCTGTGTCGCCGTGCTTGAATGCAAGACCTGACCCCCAATGTGTTCATGGCAAGGCCTGCCTGTTTGCCCCCACGGGCCTGACTTTTAATGACGCCGCCAGCGAATGGTGCTCAACGGCAGTACGCGCAAACGTGGGCATTGAAGCTGCAGTTCAATTCGCCGACGTTCCGGCGCCCGGAACGCCAATTGTGCGCGGCGCCCCCATCCTCACGGTACTGTGCCACGCGAACACGATGGATGCCTGTGCCGGGTTTCTGCGCCACATGGCATCAGGGATATACCATGCACTGGGAACGTCGGGTTCAGGGTGAACGCTCTGAGCCCCTGGCCGTATCAAGGGCGTTTCCCACGGCCATGAGTATCTGCTCCGAGGACGCGGGCTTTTTCAGCAGGGCGTAGATCCCCAGGCGTTCAGCTTCATCCTCATGTGCTGCATCCGCGTAGCCGGTGGCAATAATGACGGGCAGATGCGGGCGCTTGCTGCGTACCTGCTCGGCGAGTTCCAGTCCGTTCATTCCGGGCATGGTCTTGTCGGTTAGCAGCACGTCGACTTGGTCCAGGTTGTCATTGAAGAATTGCAGCGCCTCGACGGGGTTGTCAAAGGCGTGCACAGTGTAGCCCTTGGCGCGCAGCAGCCGCGCCAGGTACCTGCCCAGGCTCGGCTCGTCATCCACGATCATAATTTGCGCCGGTTGCGGCGCCGGCGCCTCGACGTCACTGGTCGTGGCCGGGAGATCCGGGATCTTGCCGGTTGTTGCCGGCAGGTACAGGTTGAAGGTGGTGCCGCGATCCTTGTTGGCACTGAGCAAAATATGTCCGCCATGTTCATGCACGATGCCATGCACCATGGCCAGGCCCATGCCGGAACCACGTCCCACCTCCTTGGTGCTGAAAAAGGGTTCAAAGATGCGCTGCTGCAAGGCGGGGTCGATGCCGGGACCCTGGTCGCTTACGGTCAAGCACACAAAGTCTCCGGCATATTCCTGGAAACAGGACTGGCACACACCGGATTCACCGGCAGCGGAAACGAGCCGGATCCCGATGCGGCCCTTGCCGTCCTGGGCGTCGCGCGCATTGATGCACAGATTCATCAGGACTTGTTGCAGTTGCACGCGGTCCATTGCCACCGGCGGCAGGCCCGGATCTGCGCTCCATGTCAACTCGATGCCGGACGGGATCACCGCCCGCAGCATGCGAAAGGATTCTTCGATTGTCGATGTGATATCCAGCGCCTCGGTGCCGGTCGACTTTCCACGTGCAAAAGCCAGCAGTTTCGCCACCAGGTCGCTGGCCCGATCCACCTGCGCCTGGACCTCCAGCAGGTCCTCCGTCACCTTCGACTTGCGGCCCTTGGCTGATGCCGCGATCGCCATGCTGTTGTAGCCGCGGATGCTCATCAGGATGTTGTTGAAGTCATGGGCGATGCCGCCGGTCAGCTGGCCGATGGCCTCCATCTTTTGTGCCTGCAACAATTGACGCTGCAACAGTTCCTTCTGCGTTTCTGTCTGTTTGCGGCTGGTGATGTCGTGCATGGTTCCCAGTACCGCAGGGGCGCCTTCGTAGGTGGCCGGCGTGGAGTAGACGTCAACAAACACGTGCCCGGCGCCACCCTTGCGCAGCAGCTTGAGTTCGGAATTGTGTGGCGTCGGCAGCCCACTCAGCCTGCGGGCCTCCCGGTCGCTGACGCCGGTGAAGTCCTCCGGCGCGATGACTTCCCGGGCATTCAGGCCAATCATTTCACCGGGGGCATACCCCAGCATTTGATGCAACGCGGGATTCGCATACAGGAAATGCAGGTCCCGGGCGATGAACATGCCGTCCTTGGGATGCTCCACCATGAGCCGGTACTTTTCATTGGCCTCCTTCAGCGACTGCTCGGCGCGCCGTGTTTCGGTGATGTCGGTGATGGCTCCGAGCAGGGCCGGGCGACCGTCCACCTGCATTACAGTTATTTTTCGATCCACGCGGATCCTGGTGTGACGATCCTTCTTCAGCATCCATGCTTCGTAGCGGGCATTCGGTTCCAGGCCCGCCAGCCGGCGGCGCCCGAGTGCTATGGCTGTCTCATGCTCCTCGGGCACCAGTACCTCAAGCAACTTCATACCAATCAGTTCCTGCCCTTCATACCCCAGCATCGCGTGCACGGCGGGATTGGCATAAACCATCAAATCGTCCTGCACCACCATGATGCCTTCCTGCACGTTTTCCACCACGGCCTGGAACCGGTGATTGGCCGCCGCGATCTCGGCCTCCGCGGCCTTGCGTGCAGTGATGTCCCGGATGAATGCGCTGAAACAGAGCCCGGTGCTCGTGGGCAGCAGGCTGATGGCGAGTTCCACCTGGAAACTCTCGCCGC
>CAYMXG010000097.1:0-7830 GCA_964394115.1 uncultured Enterobacteriaceae bacterium
GAAAATCCACATGCACGATGAGCGGGCGGAATGGATGCCGTTGCAGATCCTTGAGCACCACGCGTTCACTCTTGCCGCCCAGGTGCAGCGTCAGGATGTGGGAGAAAAACGCCTCCTTGTCCAGTTGGTGCTTAAGTTCCTCGTGTCCGACCATGATGGGCAGGGCTTCTTTCCCGGTTCCGTACAGGATACCCGGTACCTTTCCGTCCCGACGCAGGCGGCGGCTCGCACCCTTCCCCTGCTCTTTGCGGGACTCAGCTTGGACTTCAAATTGTTGCATGTTGGCACTCCTCATTTACGTTCAGGTTGACTGCTGTTTCCCCAATCCGCGACCAGATCAGGGATATAAAAAAATTGTAAGTCACAAGGAAACAAAAGCGACCGTGTTTTACTTATGACTTGTAACTTGTGGCTTATGACTTTCCTCAATCGACAAACATCGAACTCAACGACTCGCCCTCGGATACACGGCGGATGCTCTCCGCCAGCATGGCGGCCACACTCAACTGCCGGATACGCCGGCAGGCCGCGGCCTCGGGTCGCAACGGGATGGTGTCGGTCACCACCAGTTCATCCAGCGTCGACTTGTTGATGTTGTCCATGGCGCGCCCCGACAACACCGGGTGCGTACAATACGCCACCACCCGGTCGGCGCCGAAATCCTTGAGCGCGCCCGCCGCATTGCACAACGTGCCGGCGGTATCCACCAGGTCATCGATAATGACGCAGGTGCGGCCTTCCACGTCACCAATGATGTTCATTACTTCCGATTCGTTCGGATTCGGCCGCCGCTTGTCGATGATGGCAAGGTCCGTATCATCGAGCCGCTTGGCCAGCGCCCGCGCCCGCACCACACCGCCCACGTCCGGGGACACCACGATCTGGTTCGCATATTTGTGCTTCCAGATATCGCCCAGCAGCACGGGTGATGCATACACATTGTCCAGCGGCATCTCAAAGAAACCCTGGATCTGATCCGCATGCAGGTCCACGGTCAGCACCCGGTCAACGCCCGCTGCGCCAATCATGTTGGCCACCACCTTGGCGGTGATTGGAACACGCGCCGACCGCGGCCGGCGATCCTGGCGCGCATAACCCATGTACGGGATCACCGCGGTGATGCGCACCGCGGACGCGCGCCGCGAAGCGTCCGCGATTACCAGCAACTCCATCAAATTGTCGTTCACCGGCGAACACAGCGACTGGATGATGAACACTTCGCGGCCGCGGATGTTCTCGGCGATCTCGACCATGACCTCGCCATCGCTGAAACGGCCAACGGAGATCTTCCCCAGCGGCAGGTTCAGATAACCGGCAATCTCACCAGCCAGTACCGGGTTGGCATTGCCCGTGAACAGCGTAGCGTTGGTCAGGGACATGGGATTGGCGTGTTCCTCTGCGCCTCGCGATCGGCCATTGCTATTCATCAGGCTCACCCGCTTGCGGCTGGATGGCCGGAAATAATTTGGCTGGGGTGCCAGGATTCGAACCTGGGAATGCGGGAATCAAAATCCCGTGCCTTAACCAGCTTGGCCACACCCCATCAACCTGTGGCGGATCCGGGTACCCCCGCGCTGCCGTGGCAGCGGCTCAGGCGATCCCGCAACGGGGATCGGTTGCAACCATGGACCACTAACCCGCGCAGGTGTGCCGGCAAGTCATCTCGCACCTTTTCCGCCGCCTGTGCGGTGGCACAGCGCAGAAAGACACAGGCGCCGGTTCCGGTCAGCCTGGCATCCCCGTATTGACGCAGCCAATCCAGGGCCGCGCCAACTTCCGGATGCATCATCCGGACGACTGCCTCGCAATCGTTGGTGCCGCCCCCCTCCAGAAAGGCGCGTATTGTGATTGCAGGTGTATTTCGTGTCAATTCAGGATGCTGGAACACGCTGGCGGTGGAGACCTGGATCCCCGGATGCACCAGCAGGAACCAGTCCTCGGGCGGATCGATGGGTGTCAGGTGCTCTCCCACGCCCTCTGCCCAGGCGGCATGGCCGGCGATGAAAACCGGCACATCGGCGCCAAGGGTCAGGCCGATTCCCAGCAATTGCTGCTCCGTAAGGCCTGCCCGCCACAATGCGTTCAGCGCCACCAGTGTCGTAGCGGCATTGGAACTACCGCCCCCAAGGCCGCCACCCATGGGGATGTGCTTGTGGATATTGACCTCCACGCCATCGCTGATCCCGGCCGCAGCGCGCAGGGCCGAGGCTGCGCGCACCACCAGGTCCGCGGCTGCAGGGACACCGCCATAGTCGGCGCGACGCAGGATGCGTCCGTCGTTACGCAACGTAAAGTGGAGCTCATCACAGAGGTCGAGAAACTGGAATGCAGTCTGCAACAGGTGGTAACCGTCGGGTTGCCGGCCCAGCACGTGCAGGAAGAGATTGATCTTGGCCGGCGCGGGCCAGGCTGGATCGCTCACGACGCCATCGTCCACTCGCTGATTACAAGACGCACGCGTACGGACCCGTTCTCGAGACTCATTCTCCCCGGCAGCACAGGTTCGGCTCCCGGCCGATACTCCTGATACTCCACCTGCCACCCATCCTGGGTCAGGTCATCCAGCAGCCCCTTTTCATTGATCCCGAGCTGTTCTGGCCCGGCACCCGGTTGTGGCAGGCCCCGCACCCACCAGCGCAGTCCGGACACCGGCAAATCCCAGCCCAGGTTATCGCGCAGCAGCGACTCGGGATCGTCGGCGCGCAGGATGCGATTATCGGCGGTGCGCAACTCCACACCCGCGGCAGTTCCGGAAAGTTCGAAGGTGCCGCGGCCCAGGGGCGCGATGACGCGCAGCGTGTAGGTGTCCCGGGTTTCGCGCCAGTACAGGGTCGCGCTCCAGGCATCCTTTTCCAGCCGCACGGCGATGCGGCCGCGGAATTGCCAATCCTGCACACCGGCCAGGCGCGCATGGTGCGCGCCCCATAATGACGTACGGTCCGGCTGCTGCAACTGCACCGGCTGCCGGGCGCAGCCGGCAAGCAAAATCACAATAAAGATTACACGGGCCGGCAGGCCCGGGCGTGTCGAAGCAGACAGGAATGTGGGGAGGGTACCCATGCAGACTGCATCACCGCGCCGGAAGGCGCGCCGTGACAGCTACTCCTTGAATCGCTTGATAACGTCGAGCAGCTTGTCGTCGCCCGGCGTTTCTTGCAATGCGGTGTTCCAGATCTCGTTGGCGCCCTTGCGATCCCCCTTTGCCCACAACACCTCACCCAGGTGCGCGGCAACCTCCGAGTCCGGACGCAACACCAGGGCCTTGCGCAAATATTCCTCTGCCTCATCCAGGCGGCCCATTCGATACAACACCCAGCCCATGCTGTCGAGGATGTAGAAATCGCTGGGACTGATCTCCAGGGCGCGCCGGATGAATTCCAGGGCCTCTTCGAAACGATCAGTGCGATCGGCCAGCGTGTATCCGAGGGCATTCAACGCCTGGGCATTGCCCGGGTCCTGGTCCAGGATCTCGCGCAAATCGCGCTCAAGTATGTCAAGCCGATCCATTTTCTCGGCCAGCATGGCGCGCGCATACATCACATCCGAATTGAATCCGGCCTGCAACGCCTGATCGTATACCGACATGGCCTCATCGTAGCGTTTGTCCTCGGCCAGCAGTTCGCCCTCAGCCTGTACCAGCAGCGCGCGTTCCTCTGCATTGCGGGTGCGCACCGACCGCAGGTGCGTACGGGCCTCATCCAGCCGGTCCTGCTTGGCGAGGATCAGGCCGAGGCGCACCTGGGCGTCAAAGTAATTTTCTCCGCCCTGCACCCCGAGGTACCAGAGGTTGGCCTGATCATAGCTTTCACGCTCTTCCGCGATTCGGCCCAGGTAGTAACTGGCATCGTCGCCGCGTTCTTCATTGTTCACCAGTTGCTTGAAATGGGGCTCTGCCTCCGCGATGCGATTGGCCTGAAGTTGCAGCAGCCCGAGGGCGAACGACACCTCGGGGTTGTCCGGCTGCATTTTTCCGAGGATTTCGAATTGCTTGAGGGAGGCATCGAAGCGCCGGGCGTCGGCCAGCAGGCGCGCGTAGGCCATGCGTAAATTGAAATCGTCTACTTTCTGATCATGCCGATGTTTGAGCACTTGTTCGAGACGTTCCAGCGCCTCATCCATGCGCTTCTGGCGCTGCAGTATCGAGACATAGGTCAACAATGCATTCTCATTTTCCGGGTCCAGCGCCAGCGCCTGCTCCAACAATTGTGCGGAACGATCCAAATCGCCGAGCCGGGCGACCACGTGGGAGAAGGCGTACAGCGCCTCGGGGGAATCCTGCCGGGACGCCAGCAGACGCTCCAGCAGGCTCAATACCAGGGCGCCATCTTTCTCGCGCCCGAGCAGGTTGGCAATCATCAACAGCTTTTCATCCAGGGAGCCGGCCGCGCGATCCAGCATCTCCTCCAGGTGCTTGAACGCCTGTTCCTCATCGCCGCGCCGCAACGCCATGGCGGCCAGCACCTGATGCGGATCGGGGCTTTGCGGATCCAATTCCACCCAGATGGTTGCCGCCTCCGTGGCGGCCTCCACGTCGCGCGCGTAAACGGCGATGCGCGTCGCGCGCTCTGCCAGTTTCACATCACGGGTGCTGCGCGCGAGATCCAGATAGGTGACCAGGGCCGCGTCCAGTTCGCCACGTTGACCGGCAATCTCGGCCAGCATAATCCGGTAGAGCAGTTCTCCGGTCAGGTCGATGTCGGGGCGTGGCGGTGCAACGGGCGCTTCCACCTCCGCTGCGGCTGCGTCCGGCACCGGGGCCTTGGCGGTATCTGCCGCCGGCCTGCCGGTGGGCGTCGCACAGGCGCCGGTCAGCAACACGCCGCAGAACAGGCACAAGTACGGCAGTGGCAATGAAAGCCGATGGGTCGAGTCTTTTATTTGCATGGGCCAACCATATCAAGGAATCCACTGACAAAGACAGTTCCGGCGCTGTAAGGTTGCTTCGGGCCTGCCTACACCGGGATTGCGGCCTGTCTGCAGCCCGGAATTGATTCAGGTCAGCAACAAGTTGAATTGTAAGTGTTTTATGCTTGTATTGAAAATGAGCATCGCGCAGAATTCCCAGCCTGACCCGGTAACTTCCCTTGACCCTGCTCGCCTTTGGATTAAACCACGCCACCGCGCCCATTGAGGTACGGGAGCGAGTCGTGTTTTCCCCGGACATGCTGCCGGAGGCGCTGAGCGCGCTGCTCCGTGACGGCGCGGCCGCGGAGGCGGCAATTCTGTCCACCTGCAACCGCACCGAAATCTATTGCGCCGTCGACCTCCCGGACAGCGAACGGCCGGTGCACTGGTTTACCGACTTTTGCGGCAGGTACACCCGCGACTTGAATACACATTTATATGTGCATCCGGACGCCAGCGCAGTAAAACACGTGCTGCGGGTGGCCAGCGGACTGGACTCCCTGATCCTCGGGGAACCACAGGTGCTTGGGCAATTGAAGGATGCCTATCAGACCGGCGTGCGCGCCGGGTCCGTGGGAAGATTGCTGGGACGGCTGTTTCAACATTCGTTTCGCGTTGCCAAGGAGGTGCGCAGCAATACTGCCATCGGCAGTCACCCGGTCTCGGTGGCCTTCGCCGCAGTGCGCCTGGCACGCCAGATCTTCGGTGACCTGGGCGGAGGCACGGCGCTGCTGGTGGGCGCCGGCGAGACCATCGAACTCACCGCCCGGCACCTGGCCGAACACGGGCTGCGGCGCATGATCGTCGCCAACCGTTCCCTGGAACGGGCGCAACTTCTGGCCGGCGAGTATTCCGGTTACGCCATCGGGCTCCAGGACCTGCCAAAACATCTGTATGAGGCAGATATCGTCATCTGCTCCACCGCCAGCGCGACGCCGATCCTGGATCGCGCTGCAGTCGCGGGCGCGCTGCGACAACGCCGCCACCGGCCCATGTTTATCCTCGACATTGCCGTTCCCCGGGACGTGGATCCAGCCGTGTCCGGACTCGAGGATGTATACCTGTACACAGTGGATGACCTGCACGGCGTGATTGAGGAAAACCTGCGCTCCCGGCGCGAGGCAGCACTCCAGGCGGAGGAGATAATCGACTCCCAGGTCATTCACTTCATGCAGTGGCTCGAATCCCGGGATACCGTGGCGACGATCCGCGCCCTGCGTGATCGCGCCGACGACATTCAACGCCAGGTGACCGGGGACGCGCTGCTCCGGTTGCGCCAGGGTGAGGCACCGGAGCAGGTTTTGCGGGACGTAACCCGGCTGTTGAGCAACAAACTCATGCATACCCCCAGCGCGCAACTGCGCGCGGCGGGAGAAACGCGCCAGGACCTGGCGCGTGCGGCCAGGGAATTATTCGGCCTGCCGGCGGAACCGGGCCGCAAAAACAGCGATCGCTGAAGCGCGCGCCTGCCGCGCACCCTGCCGTCCACGGCTCGCCCAAGATCATGAAAGACTCGCTGCTGCACAAACTGGAACGTCTCGCCGATCGGCAGAAGGAAATACACGCGCTGCTGGCAGACCCGGCGGTGATCCAGGATCAGCGCCGCTTCCGCGAACTCAGCAAGGAGGACGCCGAGGTGACCCCCGTGGTCGAATGCTTCGGTCGCTTTCAGCACAACCAGCAGGGCATGGATAATGCGCGCCATATGCTGAAGGACTCCGATCCGGGCGTGCGTGACCTCGCGCAGGCGGAACTGCGCCAGACCGAGCAGCAACAACAGCACCTGGAAGAGGAAATCAGTGCCCTGCTGCTGCCGCGGGATCCCGCCGACGATCACAACACCTTTCTCGAGATCCGCGCTGGCACCGGCGGCGAGGAGGCGGCGCTGTTCGCCGCCAACCTGCTGCGCATGTACAGCCGCTATGCAGAGCGGCGCGGCTGGAAGACCGAGGTGGTCAGCGCCGGGGCCAGCGATCTGCGTGGCTTCCGCGAAGTCATTGTGCGCATCATCGGCGCTGGTGCGTTTTCGCGCCTGAAATTCGAGGCCGGCGTACACCGTGTGCAGCGCGTACCCGAAACCGAGGCCCAGGGCCGAATCCATACCTCGGCCTGCACCGTGGCGGTGTTGCCCGAGGCCGCCGAGATCGATGACGTGGAGGTCAACCCGGCCGAATTGCGCGTGGACACCTACCGCGCGTCCGGCGCCGGCGGCCAGCACGTCAACAAGACTGATTCCGCCATCCGCATCACGCACCTGCCATCCGGAACCGTGGTGGAGTGCCAGGATGAACGGTCACAACACAAGAATCGCGCCCGCGCCATGTCATTGCTGAAGTCGCGCCTGTTGGCGGCCGAACGATCACGTCAGGCCGCGGCACGCGCCGAGACCCGCCGCCTGATGGTGGGATCCGGGGATCGTTCGGAACGCATCCGCACCTACAACTTTCCCCAGGGCCGGATCACTGATCACCGCATCAACCTGACTCTGTACCAGCTTCCGGATGTCATGGAAGGCAACCTGGACCCGGTGATAGACCCGCTCATCCATGAACACCAGGCGGAGTTGCTGGCCGAACTTGCGCAGGGCGGCGGTGAATGAAGCTCCACGGCGTACCCCTGAACACGGTCGGTGACTTGCTCGGCGCCGCCACGGGCGAGTTGCAGGGTCTGGATACCGCGCGACTGGACGCGGAGGTCCTGCTGGGGATGGTGCTGGAAGTCGGCCGGGAGTATTGCTACGCGCACCCGGAGGCACAGGTGCCTGCCGCGGCTGCGGCGGATTTCTGGCGCCTGATTGCCCGGCGCCATGACGGTTTTCCCGTGGCCTACCTGACCGGGCAGCGGGAATTCTGGTCCCTGGATCTCACCGTCAACCAGTTCACGCTGATCCCGCGCCCGGAGACCGAGCAACTGGTGGAGGTCACG
>CAYMXG010000098.1:0-7826 GCA_964394115.1 uncultured Enterobacteriaceae bacterium
ATGAGATTATTCCAGTGGAGGTTCCCCAGAAAAAGGGCGATCCGTTGCGCATCGACCGCGACGAATTTCCCCGCGCCGGCGTAACCGCCGCCGGACTCGCCAAGATGCGACCGGCTTTTTCCAAGGACGGCACGGTGACTGCCGCCAACGCGTCCGGCCTCAATGATGGCGCCGCTGCCGTTATGGTCATGTCGGCCGCCAAGGCCGCGCAACTGGGTCTGGCGCCGCTGGCAAAAATCAAGGCCTATGCCAGTGCCGGTGTTGACCCCGCCATCATGGGGACGGGCCCGATCCCGGCCACGCAACGTTGCCTGGAACGGGCCGGCTGGAAGGTTTCCGACCTTGATCTCATCGAAGCCAATGAAGCGTTTGCCGCCCAGGCGATCTCGGTGAATCGCGGCCTGGGCTGGGATACCGCCAAGGTAAATGTAAATGGCGGCGCCATTGCCCTGGGGCACCCCATTGGGGCGTCAGGTTGCCGCATACTTGTCACCCTGCTTTATGAGATGCAGCGCCGCAATGCGCACAGGGGCCTGGCCACGCTGTGCATAGGTGGTGGCCAAGGCGTGGCACTGGCTGTGGAACGCGGATGACCCGCGATTAGCGTTACCGGCTGAATTTCCGACACACTTACCCACCCGAGCGACGGAATCCCGCCATGCCTGACAAGAGAATCATCAAGAAATATCCCAATCGGCGTCTGTATGACACCGAGGTGAGCAAGTACATCACTATCGAGGATGTGCGCCGATTGGTGGTGGAAGGGATTGATTTCTGCGTCAAGGACGTCAAGACCGACGAGGATCTGACCCGCGCCATCCTGCTGCAGATCATTGCCGAACAGGAACATGACGGCGCGCCCCTGTTTTCCACCCGCACCCTGACACAGTTGATTCGTTTTTACGGCAACGCCTACCAGTCCGCGTTCGCGGATTACCTGCAACAAAGCATGGACATCTTTTCCACGCAGCAACAGGAGTTTCAGCAGCGGCTGCAAAAGACCGCCACTGCGAATCCACTTTCCGCCATGACGGAATTGACCCAGCGCAACCTGGAGCTGTGGCAGCAGGTGCAGGACAATTTCTTCAAGGCCGCGGGGTTGGCCCAGCAGCGCAAGGACAACCCGCCGGACTAGCGCTGGGCGCAAAATTGCTGCGCGCGCTGATTTTGAGTCCGGTTCTTATCGCAGTTGGGGATGGAAAATTCAGCCCGTTGCAACGCTAAACGCTGTTCGCCAGGCCGAGGATGCTTTCCTCCCCGGCGTCATTTGCCTGCCGGGCGGAGTCGTTGCGTTGGCCCGAAATATGGGCGAGGTAATCGTCGCTGACATCACCGGTGACGTAATTCCCGGTAAAACATGAAGTATCAAACCCTGTGACTTTCCGATTACCGGTGCGGGCGGCCTCTACCAGGTCGGTGACGTCCTGGTAGATCAGCCAGTCGGCGCCAATCATCGCGGCGACCTCCTCCTCGGTACGGTTGTAGGCAATCAATTCCTCCTGGGTCGGGATATCGATGCCGTAGACATTCGGGAAACGCACCGGCGGTGCGGCAGACGCAAAATAGACCTTTTTGGCGCCGGCCTCGCGCGCCATCTGGATGATTTCCCCGGAGGTCGTCCCGCGTACAATCGAGTCGTCCACCAGCAGGACGACCTTGTTCTTGAATTCCAGGTTGATGGCGTTGAGTTTCTGGCGTACGGACTTCCTGCGCACGCTCTGACCGGGCATGATAAAAGTGCGCGGAATGTAGCGATTCTTCACGAACCCTTCGCGATACTTTACCCCGAGCTTGTGGGCCAGCGGCAGGGCCGAAGTGCGCCCCGTATCCGGGATCGGGATAACCACATCAATGTCATGCTCAGGTCTCAGCCGGAGAATCTTCCGTGCCAGGGCCTGCCCCATGCGCAACCGGGTCTTGTACACGGAAATGTCATCAATAATGGAGTCGGGGCGGGCGAGATACACGTACTCAAATATGCACGGCGTGTGCTGAATTTGATCGGCGCATTGCTGCGCGTGCAACTCCCCGTCCGCGGAAAGGAACACTGCCTCGCCGGGCTGGATGTCCCGCAGCAGGGTGAAACCCAGCGCATGCACTGCGACACTTTCCGACGCAATGATGTATTCCTTGCCTATGTCGGTGGTGCGCTCCCCGAATACCGCCGGACGGATACCGTGGGGATCCCTGAATCCGACGATCCCCACGCCGGTGATCATGGCCACAGCGACGTAACCGCCACTGCAACGTTCATGCACGCGCCTGACTGCGGCGAAGATGTCCACCGGCCGCAGATTTCGCCGCTGCCTGCCCGCGCGCTGCAATTCATGCGCGAAGACGTTCAGCAGGACCTCCGAATCCGAATCCGTGTTCAGGTGCCGCAGATCCTGGGTGACCAGATCCTCGCGCAATACATCCGTGTTCACCAGGTTGCCATTGTGGGCCAACGTGATGCCATAGGGGGAATTCACATAGAAGGGTTGGGCCTCGGCGGACGACGCACAGCCTGCGGTGGGGTAGCGCACATGGCCAATCCCCATGTTGCCGCGCAGATTGAGCATGTGGCGCGTATGAAAGACGTCGCGCACCATGCCGTTGTCCTTGCGCAGGTAGAACTTTGCGCCGTCACTGGTGACGATGCCCGCCGCATCCTGGCCGCGATGCTGGAGTATGGTCAGACCGTCATACAGCGCCTGGTTGACCGGACCCCTGCCGACTATGCCGATGATTCCACACACGCCTGTAACCCTCCCCGATGCCTCAATCCCGGAATCCCACGTAATCCGACTGCATTGTCGCGTATAAACCGTGTGCCCGCGACATCCTGCGGTCTACCCTGCTCACCCACCTTCGGCCGCGCTGCTGTAGCCATGGTATTCAACCACGTTTTGCGGCAGAAATTGCTCCGTCCAGACGGCGATTTCAACAAAGGGCGGCAGCAAAATCGACTCCTGCCACATTTTCTCCCGTGGCAACGCGGTGAACCCGGCCAGAAAGACCACGACCCCAATGATAGCGCCGCCAAGACAGATCCCAAAGCACAGGCCAAGAAACCGATCCGCCGCCGTCAGGCCGGAACGACCCAGTAACTTCAAGATGAAATAACCTGCCGCGGATAAAATCAAAAGGCTGAGCAGGAACATGCCAACAAAGGAGAGCGCCTCGCGAATCAGTGGCGACTCCACGTAGGATTCCAGCAAAGGTGCGAACTGCACACCGAACTTGAGTGCGATCCCCACGGACATCACCCATGCGGTGATCGAAAACACGATGTTCAGAAAACCATAGGCGGCGCCCACTACAGCGGGAAGCAGCAGTGTCACCAGGATCAAGATATCCGCTACATTCATAGGCGCAATCCGCGCGCGGGACATTTACGCGCGGACCCCGGCGCGGCCGGTGCCGGCAACAGCGCAATAAAGGTGGCCGGTTCCATCACCGCATTTCCATCAGGCCTAGGGGTACGGGACAACAATGCCGTCCAGCCCCATGTTGGCCTGCAACCGATCACGAACCGACTGGGCGCTTGATCGCCGCAATTCCGGCCCGACCCGAACCCGAAATACCTTCGTCCCACCCTGCTGCAATGGCTCGACAAACGCCGAATAGCCGGATTGACGCAGCTTTTTATTCAGCGACTCTGCATTCTCGGCGCTGGCAAAACTGCCCAATTGCACCACCCATGCAGAGACGCCCACGGCGGGCGGCGATACCCGCCCCGCGCTGGCGCGCAGGTCAGTGGCGGGTGGTTTCGCTGGCGCGGGCATGGGGCTGACCGACGTACCGGTGGGGGCCGCTGGCACTTTGCCCTGCGCAACCGGTGAGGTGGAACCGGCTGGCGACACAACCGCACCCTCGGGCCGGTCCGGTAGCGCGGCAGTGGATTCCCTGGCTGGCGGTGTCACGGCTTCTGCGTCCGCACCCGCTTCCCGGCCACCGCCGCCTCGCGCGGCAAGTGGAATGACCCGTGATGCGAACTCACCCTCGGTCTGCGGGGGAATATTGGTGCCGGTAATACCGCTTTCCGGCTGCACGGAATTATCCAGGATCATGGGTATAAAGATCACCGCCAGCATAATCAGAACAGCGGCACCCACCAGCCGCTCCTTACGTTGCCTTTCCATTCTCCGCATCTCCCTGCTGTGATTTGATCTCGAGCAATGCCATAGCCATGCCCACGGTGATAAATGACCCGGTGACGACCACGCGGTCTGCGGCTTTGGATGCGGCCAATGCCGCCCGCACGGCCGACGGCACATCCGCATGAACCGATAACGTCACACCGTCGCCCGTGGATTGTACGATCCGGGCCAGGGCTTCCCCCGAGAATCCGCGTTCGCCACCCAATGACGCGGCGTACCAGCACCCACCAGCCGGGGCCAATGCAGCGACAAAGCCGGCATGGTTCTTGTCGCGGAGCATCCCCAGGACAATGCGGGTGACGCCCCGGCACGGCATGCAGGCGAGATTGGCGGCCAACGCCCGGGCTGCCTGCGGATTGTGTGCGACGTCCAGAATGACAGGGATCGGCCCCGGGACCACCTGGAAGCGCCCTGGCAGGGTAAAGTCCCGGAGTCCGGAACGGATCGCCGCCTCATCCAGCGGGCATCGATCTGCGACTGCCTGCAACACCATCAGGACTCCGGCCGCATTCTGCAACTGGCTGATGTGGTTTGTGTCCGGCCGCGGGAGTCCGCGCCACGCGCGTTGGTGGCAGTTCCAGTCCCAGGTATCACCGTGGTCAATAAATCCAAAGTCCCGAGCGAACTGGTGCAGGGTCGCGCCCACGAGTCTGGCCTGATTGGCAATACTTGCCGGCGGATCCGGGTCGGCGCATATGGCCGGCCGCCCGGATCTGAAAATACCCGCCTTTTCCACGCCGATACTCCCGCGATCCGTGCCCAACCAGTTTTCATGATCCAGGTCCACGGTGGTGATCAGCGCCGCGTCCGCATCCAGGATGTTGACCGCGTCAAGCCTGCCACCGAGACCCACTTCCATCACCGCGACATCGATTCCAGCCTCACGAAAAAGCAGCAGCGCAGCCAGCGTACCGAACTCAAAAAACGTCAATGTGACCTGGCCGCGCGCACGATCGACCTGATCAAAAGCGCGGCACAAATCGGCATCGGATACCTCGGCACCGTTTACGCAAATGCGCTCGTTGTAGCGCAGCAGATGGGGTGAAGTGTATTTGCCGACCTGGTATCCCCCCCGGCGCAGAATCAGGTCCAGCAACGTGGTGCTGGAGCCTTTGCCGTTGGTGCCACCCACCGTGAACACCACATATGGCGCCGGGAGCAGCCCGAGTTTCTGCGCAACTCCGCGACATCGATCCAGACCCAGGGCAATGGCCGGGTAATGCAGACTTTCCTGCCAACTCAGCCACTCGTCGAGCGTCTGAAATCGGGTCGGTGCAGCGGTCAAAATGCCGGCTGGGTGCGGAGTGCTCATGACACTTGGGAAATCAGGCGCGAATCAGGTTGGTACTGCGAGGCATCAAGCCGGTTGCACCGACCCAATGAGCATGGCAAGCAACCCCGCAATCCGGTCCCGCATCTGGCGCCGGTCCATGATCATGTCGATGTTTCCATGCTCCAGCAGAAATTCGCTGCGCTGGAATCCCTCCGGCAGTGTCTGCCGCACGGTTTGTTCAATTACCCGCGGGCCGGCAAATCCGATTAATGCATTCGGTTCGGCAATAATGATGTCTCCCAGCATGGCCAGACTGGCGGAAACGCCGCCGGTGGTGGGGTCCGTCAATACCGAGATATATGGCAACTGTTCGCGGCGCAGGCGGCCGAGCGCAGCGCTGGTCTTGGCCATCTGCATCAGGGATATGATTCCCTCCTGCATGCGCGCACCGCCGCTGGCGCAAAAGCACACCAGGCCGCTGCGGGCGCCAATCGCGTGATCCACGCCGGACATGAATCGTTCACCGACCACGGATCCCATTGATCCGCCCATAAACTCGAATTCAAACGCGCATGCGACGACCGGCAACCCCTTTACTGCACCGGCGATTACCACCAGTGCATCATCCTCCCCGGTCTTCTTTTGTGCCTGCACCAGCCGATCCTTGTAGCGTTTGCTGTCCTTGAAGCGCAATCGGTCCACCGGTTGCACACCCAGGCCAATTTCGACGCTTGGGGACTCATCCAGGAATTGAGCCAGCCTGGCCCGGGCGCCAATACGCAGGTGGTGGGAGCACTTCGGACACACTTCGAGGTTTCCGGCCAATTCCGCGCGGTAAAGCACGGCCCGGCAGCCGGGACATTTTGCCCACACGCCTTCGGGAACCGTACGCCGGGTCGCGCCATTGGTCTTGATCCGGGACGGCAGCAGTTTCCGCAACCAGCTCAATCTTGAAACTCCCTGCGCAGCGAATGGCCGCCAATGCAGGCGGTCAGGACGCTGCTCCCGATCCTTTTACCTTTTTGAGTCCCAGCTTGAGCTTCAACTCGAGTAATTCCAGCGCCATGTCGGGAATCTCTTCGTGGGCACGGGACTCATTGGACAACAGCCAGTGTCCCACGGTCTCCAGTTTGACCTTGACCAAATCGGCCACTTCGTGCCGCTCAAGTTGATGCTCGGCAATCAACTCCATCAAGCGCTCGCGGTTATTCATGGGAAACGGCCCTGGACAGGTATTCGGGACCGGAATTCTATCCTATTCACGGGGGTGTTGTTTTGGCGCTACGCGGCGCCGGGCGGGATCAGTTGGCGGCCTGCAAAACGGCGGCAGCGAAGCGGCGCATTTTCCCGGAGTCCTTGATTCCGGGCTGGTTTTCGATTCCACCACTGACATCGACGGCAAAAGGTCTGGCCGCGGCAATTGCCGCGCCGACATTTTCCGGAGTCAACCCGCCGGCCAGGATGACCGGGTGCACGATTCCGGAAGGAATCAGCGCCCACGAGAACGGGACGCCGGTTCCACCCTGCTTCCCGGTCACATACGCATCCAGCAGCAGGGCCTGAGCGGGCCCATGATCTATATCAGCGAGCACGATATCGCGGGATTCGCGCACGCGAACCCCCTTGACGTATGGACGTCCGAAACACGTGCACAGGCTGGCAGGTTCCGCACCATGAAACTGCAGCAGGTCCAGCGGGACTGTCATCAGTACTTCTTCCACCCATACCCGATCCGGATTCACAAACAGCCCGACCCGGCTCACAAAAGGCGGCACGGCGGCACATATCAATGCGGCCTGCGCGGGAGACACATAGCGCGGACTGTCCGGATAGAACACCAGGCCAATCGCATCCGCACCGGCGGCGGCAGCCGCGGCCGCGTCCTCGGGCCGTGTAATTCCGCAGAATTTGATGCGCACGCGCATGCAGAAATTGCTCTCAGGGAAAACCAGCGTCCGGCGGCACATCGATGCCTGCGGCCGGGATTCCGAATTCGGACGGATATCTTACCCCGGCCAGATAAAGTCCGGCGGCAGGCGCGGTGACACCGCCCAACCGGCGATCCCGCGAATCCAGCACTGCCTGTGCCCAGGGTACCGGCCTTTGTCCCGTGCCAATCATCATCAGTACGCCGGCGAGGTTTCGCACCATGTGGTGCAGAAACGCATTGGCCCGGATATCAATGATGAGAAAGTCTTCCCGGCGCCGAACCTCCAGGTGCTTCACATTGCGTATGGGATTTCGCGCCTGACAATTGACGGCACGAAAGGCGGAAAAATCATGTTCCCCCCTGAGGCATTGTGCCGCTGTCTGCATGCGTTGTTCATCCAGTGGCCGACACTCCCAGGCTACGCGCCCGGTCAGCAGACCGGGTCGCGCGCCGCGGTTCAGGATCACGTATTGATATGAAC
>CAYMXG010000099.1:0-7807 GCA_964394115.1 uncultured Enterobacteriaceae bacterium
CCGTGAACGAAGCCAGCGTCGCGGGTATTGATCAGTTATTTGCCCGCAATGAGCGGCTGGTATGCACGTTCGATGGCCCTGGGCGCATGGTGTTGTGCATGGTCGGCGCGTTGTTCGTCGGCAGCATGGAAACCGTCTGGCACGGGGCGGTCACTCCGGCGCGGGAACGCCGGGTGACGGATTTTGATTACAACGATCCCTCTACCGCACGCGAGTTCGCCAAGGGCGAGGAATTGGGCCGCTTCAACATGGGCTCCACCGTGGTCATGTTGTTTGAGGAAGGACGGGTGACGTGGGACGAGGGCCTTTCCCCGGGTGTAGAGGTCCGCCTGGGGAAGAGGATCGGGAGATTCGATAATCCCGCCACGTAGGCAGTAACGCGGTCACCATGCCAATCGGGATGGATGCCTTCCAGGATTGATGAGGCGGTAACCGGTCAGGTTGGTGCGGTGCCGCCGGCCAACAACCTGCGGCTGAAAAGTATCAGAACCAATGCCACCAGCGGATAAAAGGCGGAGTAGGCATAAATGTCATCCATGGACATCGAGCCCTTCAGCACGCCGATGCCATATGAACCTGCACCGACACCGACCATCAGGGCTGCGGTCAGCATCGACGCTATGAAGGATACTGAAGCTGGAAACGGCGCGGAGGCCACGGTGACCAACAGCGGAAAGAAGGCCGAACACGCGAGACCGGCAAACCCGAACGCCGCGAGTGCCGCATTGGACGAGTCGATGTGCGGAATAACCAGAAATGCGAGCACCATCAGCGGCGGCAGCGACAACCACAACAGGAACGGCCCGGCGCGACTTACGATGAGGGACGCAAGCAACCGACCGGCGGTTATTCCAGCCCAGAACACCGCCAGTGCTGTCGCCGCGGTGCCTGCGGAGATCTCCTTCACTTCCTGGAGGTATATCACGCACCAATTGGCCAGCGTCCCTTCCGAAAGCGCGTAGAGGACGGCAATCAACATCATCACCCAGAAATAGCCGGAACGCGCAGGACTTCCTGATGTTGATACCTCAACGTTGCTGTCGACCTGGCCGGGAAGCGTGATCGAACACGTCAGCGCGAATTGCGTCAGAGCTAGCAGGCAAAGCGCCGCAGGCACCAATACCCAGCGTCCGGCACCGATGGCAGCGGCAAAGAGTACCGGTCCGACCGTGAGTCCTAGTCCCGCCATCATGTGCAGCAGGGTAAGCGCCGAGCCCGTCCGCGCCGGATAGAGCAGTGAAACAATGCCATTGAGCGGCCCACCGCCGAACCCAAAGCCGAAGCCAAACAACGCCGTTCCGGTCATCACCGCCCAAAGGGCGCTCGTCCCATCGAGGTACGGACTCAACCCGAGACCAGCCTGCGAAAACGCAAACGAGATGAGTGCGCCTAGGTACATGGCCTTCAGGCTGAGCCGCTTCACGACAGCCGCCGAACCCAGGGCCCCGAGGATTGCAAATACCAACTGCGGCAGAAATATGGAACCGTACTGTTGGTCACTGAATCCGTGTAGGGACTTAAGATAGCTGCTGCTGGCAGGAAAGCTGACCAAAGTGAGGCCGATGAGCAGCGCGCCGCCGAACACGACGCCAGCCGCCTGTATACCTCGCCGAGCTACAGCCCCTGGATTTGCACGGTTCAACATCGGCACCGGGAATTAGGCAATCGCGAAGACAGCGGCTGGTACTCAGGCCAGGGAATTAAAAGCGATAGCTCAAACTAAGTGACCACTCCCGGTCGCGAGCGAAGACTGCCTCCGTGTAGCCGAGGCTGTTGATCTCATCGTTGCCCGTGATGATGTAGATTTCGTCGGTCAAATTACGTCCCCCAAGTGTCGCCAGCCAATGACCGTCGGAGGTCTCGAAACTGAGCAGCGCGTTCACGAGCAGCAGAGAATCCTGTCGGATTGCCTCGGAATTGATTGCGTTGTTGTATACCTCGTCGCGCCATGAAAAGTCGCCCCGCAATGTGAAACTCCCGGGGCCGACATCCAAGGTGTAGCTTGGTGCAATGTACCAACTCCATTCCGGAGTATTGACGAACTGACTGTCTTCGTTGACAAACCCCGCCGCAAGCGCCTCAGGCTCGACCTTAGTAAATTCTGCGTCCGTATAGGCAAGATTGGCGTCAAGGCGGAAATTCGGGAACGGCAGCACCGACAACTCAAGTTCCACCCCCGCAATTTCACCTTCCGCCGCGTTCTGTGTGCTCGGCCCAATCCCGACAAGCGCGGTCACCTGAATGTCGTCATACCAGGAAAAGTACGCGGAGCCGTTCAGGCGCACGCGATCCTCGAGCCCGGTCCACTTCCAGCCTCCTTCGACCACGGACAGCTGCTCAGGTCCGAACGGCACCGGTGCCGGGCGCGGCGGGAAAACTCGCTGATTAAAACCACCGCTCTTGAAACCCTCCGAATATGCCAGGTAAACCAGCAAGTCGTCGTTGAACTTGTAATCGACCGATCCCAACAATGAAAAATCGTCGAAGGTCTCTGTAAACTCCATTCCCCGGTTCGGAAGCAACGGCCCGCCGTCCACCAGGGGGTTGCCGAACGCATCCGGTATGGCCGCCGGCCCACCCAGCGTCAACTCTCCATTGGCGTTCACCAGCGCCAGGCGGGTGAAGTCATTGTAGGAGATGGTCTGCGGGTCAGGCTGGAAGCGCTTCGTTTCCTCGGTGTAGCGGGCACCAAACGTCAGACTCCATTGTTCGGTCAGTTCGTAGGTCCCCTGTCCAAATACCGCGATCTGGTCGTTGTCGATTCCGCCGCCGCTGTTTATTGCGAACACTGACAATGGAACAATGTTGAGATTGAAGCCGTCCTCCTGGAAGTAATAAAAACCGAGCAGCCACTTCAGCCGATCCGCGAATGCGTCGCCCCCCACCTGGAATTCCTGGCTCACCTGTTTGTGGTCCATCTCGTCGATCGTCTCGACCACCACAAACGGGGAATTGTCCGAGTCGCGCGAGAAACGCGTGTCGAAGCGCCGGTACCCGGTTATTGACTTGACCGAAAAGGCCTCGAATTCGTATTCCGCGGTAAGCGCAAGGCCCCAGAGGTCGAGATCGGACGATGGGTCCTGTCCCTGGGACGTCACGTAGGGCGTATCACAGTCCAGCGCTGAGGAACCGATGATTCCACACGCATAATTACCGGCGGCGAATGCCGGGCCGGCGACCGCAAATGTGGGCACACCGGAGGCCGGATTGACCGCGATCAACCGTTGCGCCTGGGAATTCTCATGCCGGCGCGTGTAGTCGCCGGAAAGTTGGATTGAAAGCGCCTCAAGCGGCTCGGCGACAAGCATGAAGCGTCCCGAAGTCGCATTGCGATCGCTTAGCTCGTCCCCGGTTACCAGATTCTTGACATAGCCGTCCTGGTTCAGGTCGGAGATTGAAAACTTTCCGCTCAGCCATTCCGTGAATGGAATGTCGACCGAAGCCCGGACATCAAGCCGGTCATCGGTTCCGGTCTTGATTTCCGCATAGCCACCGAACTCGTTCTCCGGCAACAGCGTCGAGATATTTATCGCTCCGCCGATCGTATTCTTGCCGAACAGGGTGCCCTGCGGTCCACGCAAAACTTCCACCTGATCGAAATCCAGCAGGTCCAGGACACCGCCGACGCTGCGCGCGATGTAGATACCATCCAGATACACGCCGACGCCGGGGTCGGTGACAAGCGTAAAATCAGTCTGCCCGATGCCGCGGATGAAGATGGATGATGCCACAGGGCTGCCGGCGATCGCGGCACCTGCGTCAAACTGCATTCCCGGCGTCGCTTCGGATATCTGCGAAAGGTTGTCCACCTGAAGTGCGCCCAGATCTTCGCTGGAGAATACGGTGACCGCAATGGGTGTCTGCTGCAGACTTTCTTCACGCTTGCGCGCTGTAACCACGATTTCTTCAAGTGCTGATTGGGACTGGGCCACTGCGTCAACAGGAGGGAAGGCGAGCGCCAACGCAATTGCAGCGAGTAGTGTGTTCTTGCCAAATGTGGAAACTGCCTTAGTGACTTTCATCTATTTCTCCCCCGGGAACATTGGTACCGAATCACACAACCCAATATCATCATCCTAACGCACTGAAATACTTGAAGAATATCCACCCAGCGCTGAGAACATCCATTCAGTGCAGGCAAAACGAGCAAATGGAACTCGGAGTTGTCCCATTGGGACTGCTAAACAGGCCGAAGGCGTCCCAGTGCTGCGAATGCCGGTTTCAGGCCTTTGTACGCATCCCGATATGCGCCGTACAATTCGCGATAGAAACCAGCGAGCGATTGATCCGGTTTAAAGGATTTTTCGATCCGGATCGGCGCTTCATTAGGATCTGCATTCCTCGTACTTCCACTCGCTATCCCGCGCGCCAGCAAGGCAGCCCCGAAAGCGCTGCTGTCCCGGTTCTCGACCCGATGCAGTGTGCGATTCATCACGTCAGCCTTGATTTGGCACCATAGGTCGCTTCCCGAAGCGCCGCCGCTGATACGCAATTCGGTACAGCTAGTGGCCGCCGAGCGTTCCACCTCTTCGAGCAAATGCCGCGCCGACATCGCAACGCCCCGCAGTACTGCGAGGGCCATATCCGATGCCCGATGACACTTTGAGAGTCCGATGAATACGCCGCGTGCAACAGAATCCCATAATGGTGCCCGTTCTCCCATCAAGTGCGGAAGAAAGAGCAGCGGCTCGTCTGCGGCCGCCGGAGTTGATGCCAATGCCAGGATTCCGTCGATATCCTTGTCGATCACCTGCGCGAACCATTTCAATGCATCGCCACCTGCCTGTGTCGGCCCGGCATGCAGGTGGAGTTCATTGAATCTTGGAAACGTCACGATCCCGGGCGCCGCTTCACGAAGGCTGGAAAGCATCCCGATGACCTCGGAAGTTCCGGCAACCTGAAATGCGTCGCCCGCAGCTCCAACACCCGAACCAAGCAACGATGCCCAGGCATCCATCGTGCCGACCACGACCGGGATTTCCCGGGGTAGCCAGTCAACACGGGTACGACCCGCGCAATGGACCATGGGCCGGATTGGTGGCAACCGGTGTTCCAGACCTGCCACTAGGGAAATGGCTGCCCCCAGGTACTCTCCTTCCATGTCCACAAGTCCAATCGAAGTCATCGGGTCCGTGACTGCGTGCCCGGTCAGCAACAGGATGCAATAGTCCTTGGGTGACAGAATCCATCGCGTGCGTTTCCACACCTGCGGCTCATTGCGGCACACCCATTCCGCCCGGGACAATAGTGAAGACGCATCCACCGGAACATTGGTGGTCGTGAAACTTAGCAAAGCCCTGCGTCGCAAATCTTCTGCCACGTCAGCACATCGCTGGTCCTGCCAGACGATGGCACTGCGCAAAGGTTCGCCAAGCTCGTCTACGAAAACATGCGTATTTACCTGGCTGCAAATCCCGATCCCTGTAATCCGCTGCATGTCAGTGAATTCCCAGGCTTGCGCGGCCACGTTTCGCATACATTGGATCCAGTCTCCAGGATCCTGCTCGAGCCAGCCAGGATGTGGCATCTTGTGCCCGTATGTGACACGCGCCTCAAAGACACACGCGCCACGTGAATCAAACAGGGCGCCCTTGACCGCTGACGTCCCAATATCGAAGGCCAGGGTCAATTCATCCTGCTTCATCGATTGCCGCCCGCAACTTGATCACAAATCTTGCCAGTTCCCGCTCTCCCGCCCTTGCGCGAATCGTGCAGGCGGACCCGACAATCACTCCATTCGCCCCACATTGCATTGCCTGCCGGGCGTGGGCGGGAGTGGAGATACCGAAGCCAAGCAGAATCGGGATCATGACTCCCTCCTCCCGGAGCTGGACAATCCTGCGGGCATTGGCCTTGTCAAAACTCCGCCGCATGCCGGTCTTGCCAGCGGCGGCCTGGAGCATCACATATCCGCCGGCACATTTGGCGTTCGCAATCTCTTTTGCGGTTAATCGATTTGAGACAAAGCCGATTCGGTGGATTGCATGCTGCATTGACATAATTGATGAACCAAGCCGGTGGAAAGCCGGATTACCCAGCTGGAGGATACCGTCAACGTTGTTATACCTATCCCCAACTGTCCGGACCCGGGATAGCCTCAGATTGCGGTACCCCATCAGGACAATCGCTGCTTCGGGAAGGCCCCTGCGCAGCCTGCACAATTCCAGCTCCATCCGTGGCTGAGTCATTCCGCAATCCAACGCACGCTGCATTGACTGGCGGACCACGGCACCATCAAGGTGGGGAAACGCGTACGGAAGTGATACCTCAAGAACGTCCGCCCCGTTCTCGATGCATATTTCCGCCTGCCGGTCGGGCAGGTCCGCATCACCGGGTTGTATCAGGCAGGCCAGGATTGGCCGCTTTCGCTGCGCGAGCCTGTCAAATTGATTCATGGGGAGTCCATTCGATCCGCTTGACTGAGGCACCGAATCCTATCGGCTGGCGCACGGATTGGGATCGCGCCACCAGACAGTAATTGCAGGGATTGGACTTTACTTGCGGCTAATGGACAACCGCTCCGAAAAACCAGAACTGCAGGCGCGAAATGGCCCTGGCAAAACGAGATTATCGCGCTGACCGTCGCTGGCGCGACGGCTTAACGTGCCTGATGCAGTGTCTCCGAAGGCTTCTCGCCGAAAAGACCCTCGTAATCCTTGGCGAAATGCCCAAGGTGCGAGAATCCCCATTTATACGCGACGTGCGTAACGGTGATACCGCCATCCGGATTTAACAGGTCGTTTCTTGCCGCCTTCAAACGACAGCGTTTCAGCGCACCCATCGGTGAAATACCTTTATGTTTGCGGAAACCGGCAAAAAGGGTTCTCGCCGGGACGCCGGAAACTTCGACCAACTGCGCAATAGTCACATCGCTCGCAAAGTTATCGAGAATGAACTCGTATGCACGGTCCACAAAACGCGGCGCCGCCGGCGCCGCAGCCGCCCGTAAATGCTCACTGTAAGTATGCGGCTGAATCGTCAGCAGCATAGCCATCAGCGTTCGCTCTACCTGGCTGCGTACCAGTATGTATTTTTCAAAATAGTTACGGTTGTCAATCTGGCAAAAGACATAACGCACAAACTCGGCAAGGCCTGCGGGGGCGCCGGCAGAAACATCCATCTCCATGTTGAATTCAATGGGGCGGGTAAGGGCCTGCCCGATAAGGTCAGTAGTAAACCGCTCCAGCACACCCCGATTTACCTGCACCATCAGGCGCCTTGCGTCTGCAGTCCACAATGAACGCACAGGCCGGCCGGTTGAAATAACTGACGCAATACTGCCGCGCGAGATAATGCGATCCTTGCCGTATCCGATTTGAGCCGTTCCCGAGATCGGTACTTCCAGCATGTAGAAACTCTCAAAGGCCCTGGCATCAATGGACACGTCCGCCCCGTATTCAAGGTAATTGAAGCTGACGCCGCCAAAGGATACGCGATGGTAATGAGTGTCGAAATCGGCATACCGGCCAACAAGCGAGAGAGAATGCTGGCAATAACGCGACGCGATGATCTCGCGCGTTTCATCAAGGCTGCGCGAATTGATTACGCTGAATTGCTCCAAAGGACGATGCATGATGCTCAAACCACAAGCGGCAGTTCAACATCAAGAATAGTCCCGTCTGCCGGCCGACGCAATCTCCAGGCGCCCGAAGTTCCCGGACGAATTACAATTTCGGCTTACCTCCTCGGCTGCGGAGGTTGTCGATTTTTTCCTGGATGTAGGGTAAGAAATGTCCCTGGTATCGCTTTTGAACCTGGGGATCCATCCAGTCCTTCGACGTAAGCACTGCGCGGCAATGTTCACTGC
>CAYMXG010000100.1:0-7756 GCA_964394115.1 uncultured Enterobacteriaceae bacterium
AACGTGGCGTTGAAAAAGACCAGCGGGCCGTCGAAGCGGAGCACGACGATACCGGGAGTCTCGCCGGCCTGCGGATGATCCACCAGACTATGAAAGCCGGGGAGGTCCGCTATTTGCACCAGGCGTTCGACCGCCGGGCGCGCGACCAGTTGCACGAAGCGCATAATTGAAAGTATCACGGCAACCAGGATTGCCTTGATCATTCCGACCGCCGCGACGCCGAGCATGGTCAGGATGCAGAGCGCGAATTCCACGCGGTCATAACGATACAGCTCGCGCATGGCGCCCAGGTCGAAAAGGCCCCACGCGGCACGCACCAGCACAGCGCCCAGCGCGGCGATGGGCACGAAGCTGAGCGGCGTCGTGAACAGGGTAAGCACCGCGGCAATGGTGATTGCGGCCACCAGTCCGGCAACCTGGGTCTTGCCACCGGCAGTGTCATTCATGGCAGTGCGCGAGTCGGCTCCGCTGATGGCAAAACCCTGGGACAACGCCGACGCGATATTGGCGGCGCCCAACGCCGCAAACTCCCGGTCGACGTCAATGTCATAGCGGTTGCGCTCGGCAAAACTTCGGGCCGTCAACATGGCACTGGAGAAACTGATGAGCGCGATACCCGCCGCCCCAATGACGACGTCTTCAAGATGCTGCGCCGGGAATGCGGGCAGCCTGAGATGCGGCAGCCCGCCCGCCACGGGTCCAATGACCTTGACCCCCAGTTGCTCCAGCCCGAATACGCCAACGCCAATCGCGGACAGGGCCATGACCACCAGTGCCGCCGGCACCCGGGGCAACAGGCGCTGGCTTGCCAGCAACAGCGCAAAGGCCGTGATTCCCACGATCAGCGTCGGCATATGCGTCTGGTCCAGTTTGCCGACGAATTCAACCAGCCGCGGAATGATGCGGCCTGATTCGATGCTGAAGCCGAACAGTTTTCCGATCTGCCCGAGTACGATGCTGATGGCGATGCCGTTCAGGAAGCCAACAAGAATCGGCCGGGACAGGAAGTCTGCAACCACGCCGAGGCGGAAGAAGCTGCCGAGAATGCAAAACAGCCCGGCGCAAAAGGCCAGGGCCACGGAAATAGCCTGATAGTGCTCCAGGTTACCCGCGGCAAGCGGGGCAACCGCGGCGGCCACCAGGGCGCAGGTGGCTGCGTCTGGCCCGACGATCAATTGGCGCGAACTTCCGAACAGTGCGTAGGCAAACAGTGGCAGGATACTGGAGTACAGGCCGATGACCGGGTCAAAACCCGCCAACTCCGCATACGCCACGCCCACCGGCAGCGCCACGGCAGCCACCGACATGCCGGCAATCAAATCGTGGCGAAAGTACTCACGCCGGTAATTGAGCAACGCCGGCAGTCCCGGCGCCAGCCGGCCCAGTCCCTCGATCAGTGATGGCACCGGCCGCTGCTAGTGCGGCCTGACCGAGCGAATCGTGGCCACGCTCATTGGGGCGTGCACTGGCCGAAGAAGACGAATGCGCCCTGGCGATCCGCGATGGTCGCGGTCATTTTCCCGTCTTTCAGAAAGATCACAGAAGCCCAGGCGAATGACAGGTCCGTTCCCTGCAGAATCAGCTGTTCGTTTGTCGTATTCATGCTGCCAATTGGCATCGGGACTGCGCGATAGCGGCCGCGAACTTCCTTCTTCTGAAAATCAATGTCGAGGTGATCAGCGACACCGGCTTCACTGGGAGTCTGTTGTGTGCAGGCGGCGCCCGGGAGGCAATCGTTGACTTGAGATGGCGCACACCGCAGGGGTCGTGAGCCATCGAAATCGCCGGCGGTGACAGCAGTGGCCGCGAGTGACAACAGGATGGCAGCTGTAGTATGGATTCTGGTTCTCACAATCGTTCTCCTTCGAAAATTGCGAATGGTTTTTGATTTTACTGCCGGTCTGAAGCAGTCTGCACGGCATTCCCGGAGGCGTCAATTCGGACCCGGCATCGGCGAATCCGCCTAAAACACGATGCCAAGCAGTTGTTTGAGCAATTCTTCCAGCGGCATGATTGTCAGCCCCAGTGGAACAATGGGCGCAAGCACTGCGGCAATGAGTTGCAGTACGGCGTCCCTGGACAGCGGTAGCGTCTTCATTCCCTTAACCCTGTCGAAGGCATTTCCCAGATCGGCAAGTGACTGGATGTCGCCGCTGCCCAGTAGCGGCTCATCAGCATGGGCGCCGCCGCGCAGCCATTTCGTGTCGAATTCACGCACATAACGCTGGACCAGTGCTCCATACTCACGCAAGCCGGCCCGCTTGGCGCGCGTGAGTTGCGGCGTGAACACCAGCAGCGGCCCGGCCACGAGGCATAGCAGGGCAACGATCACCAGCGCGACCGTGGCCTTGAAGTCCAGAAGTTGTTCGCCAAGGTGGAAGATGCGATTGGCCAGGTTTCCGGCCACCAGGGCGCCGTGTGCCATCAGCAGCGGGACGAACGCAAAAACAATGCCGGATATAAATCCCAGTCCCCCGGTGCTGTCCGGATGGGTGGGTACCAGTTTCAGCTCAATCCTTGATACCTGCCAGAGAAAACGCACCCAGATCAGGATCCGGAAATACCAGCGTACCAGAATGAACTGGAAGAACGGGATGCTCACGTACTTGAACCAGGTTCCGGCGATGGAGAAGCTGGCGCCATGCTGCGTGGGCGTTGCGTACCATGTGGCGGCATCCAGCGCCATGTAATGGGGCCAGACGATCAGTACGCCGACGCCGTACACGAACCCGATCAAACCCACTTCCGCATGCACGGAATTCCGCAGCCTCATCGCCGCGGCGATTGCGGCATCGAACTGCTCCATGGCGCTCTCCGGGATCAATTCGCGTTCCAGGAACTGCAGCACCACCGTGCGCATGCGCTGGTGCACGACCAGTTCGGCAGCGATGAACAGCGGCAGGGCCAGCAGGAAACGAATATGCACTTCCGCGTCCAGGAGGAAGGGAACAGGCAGGCTGCCTGGGAGGAGGTTCCCTTCGAGGGTGGAAAGCACCAGCAGCGGCAACCAGGTCAACAACGATATGACCGCGATGCGCTTTTTGACCAGATGCAACGCATCATCGGACAGGTGTGCCCGACGTAATAGCTGAAACAGCGGCCCGCCCAGGACCAGGGAAAAGTTCTGCCGATCCGGGAAGGAATCCAGGGCGGGAGCGGAAACCGCCGCGGCCGGATTCATTCGCTGCTTCTCATTCAGGGGAGCTCCTGCGTACTGCCATCAGGTCCAGGCGTTTGCCGGGGTTATCCAGCACGTGCCCGTGCAATACCATTGTTTCAGCAGCCACTGAACCCGAGAAGACGAGTTGTATTTCAGATTCGTTCCCGAAAATGCCGGTCACGATTTCGTTATAGCGAATGGCTGTCACCTGCATTTCTATGGCCGGGCCTATTTTGGAATACTTGCCGACGAAAAAATAGGAGACACCACCCCCATACACGCGCCCGTCAATCAGAACGAATACACCGCCACGTTCGATGTCTTCGCGAACGACCACGCCGGCATGCGACTCCTCGGCAGTACTGAAACTGATGGTCCAGAGCCCGTCGAATTCGTTCATGCCGTGCCCCCTTTTATCCCTGGTGCAATCATCTCCAAACCACCGGCTGTGGCGCGTCTTAACCGTGCTTGCATTGGGTCGTCAGCGTACGTTCTGGTGGGGACGCCGGCAAGTATATCAACGTGAAAGACTGGCGGGGCGGGAACGCATTTGGCCTTGCTATAATACCTGCCCATGATCGCTGCCAAACCATCCTGGAATGGAATTGGAGAGTCAGCCGGCCCAATGTCGAAATTATGCCGCAGAAACGATCCGTGATGCACCTGCCTGCCGAGCTGATGGGCGTCGCCCTGGCATTGGGCTTGAACTGCATTGCTGTCGCAGCAGCCGACCAGCAGCAACCGGCGGACCTCTTGTCCGCCACGTTTATCAATCAGAAGTGGACCGGCGATCTTGATGGCATGATCAAGCGCCGCGTCATCCGCGTCCTGGTGGTCTACAGCAAGACACATTATTTCATCGATCGAGGAACCCAGCGCGGAATCAGCTACGAGTTCGGCAATGCCTTAGAAGAGCAACTCAACAAGAAGTACAAAACCAGTAAGCTGCGTGTCCATGTCGCGTTCATTCCGGTCTCCCGCGACGATTTGCTGCCCGCTCTTATCGAAGGCAGGGGCGACATCGCAGTAGCCGGCCTGACGAAAACACCCGAGCGACAGAAGCTGGTCGACTTTGCGCAAGCGGGCAGAAGCGACGTCAACGAGATTATCGTCACCGGGCCCGAGTCGCTGCCGGTCGCCAACGTGGACGACCTTGGTGGTAGGGAAATTTACGTCCGCCCTTCCAGCAGTTACCACGCCAGCCTGGTTGCTCTTAATGCGCAGATTAAAAAGGACGGTAAGCCCGCGATCAAGATTGAACCTGCTCCGGAAAACCTGGAGGATGAAGACCTGCTCGAGATGCTGAACGCCGGACTTCTCAAGTACGTAATTGTTGATGACTACCTGGCGGAATTCTGGGCCAAGGTATTGCCGGACATCCGCCTGCATCCGGAACTTGCCGTGCGTGTGGGGGGCGAGCTCGCGCCGGCGTTTCGCAAGGGCAGTTCGCAGCTTGCGGCGGAACTCAACGCGTTCCTGAAGACACACGCCAAGGGCACGACCTTCGGCAATGTGGTCCTGCAGAAATACCTGCAAAGCACAAAGTACGTGAAGAATGCGACTGCGGAAGCGGAAATGAAGAAGTTCCGGGCGTTGATTGATCTGTTCCGCAAGTACGGTGACCAGTACGGCCTGGACTGGGTCCTGATTGCCGCCCAGGGCTACCAGGAATCGCAGCTCGACCACAGCGTGCACAGCCCTGTGGGTGCAATCGGCGTGATGCAGGTCATGCCAGCCACCGGCGCGGAAATGAAGGTGGGGGATGTCGCGCAGATCGAGCCTAATGTTCACGCGGGTGTTAAATACATCCGCTACATGATCGATCGTTACTTCAAGGATGAGCCGATGGATGAACTGAACAAGACCCTGTTTGCGTTCGCCGCGTATAACGCCGGCCCGGCCCGGTTACGCCAGTTGCGCGCCGAGGCGGTAAACCTGGGATTGAATCCCAATGTCTGGTTCGGAAACGTGGAGCGGGTGGCGGCAGAAAAAGTTGGCAGCGAAACCGTCAATTACGTGAGCAATATCTACAAGTACTACGTTGCGTACCGGTTGACATTGGCAGAAAAAGAAGAGAAGGCCATGGCGAAAGAGAGGTTGCAATAACCTGCCACGGCCTCGGCGTGCGCCGACTAGCTTTCTGACGCTGTTCCGCCCACTCCCTGCCGGTCACCGGTGGTCATGCGTTCGCGGTCCGCGGCATCCAGAAATTCCCGCTTGACTGCCTTGCTCAACAGCATTATTTCCTCGCGCAGGGCCGGTGCGCGCGCAGCGGGCAGGATTTCAATCAGATGTTCCAGCATGGCCATCAGCCGGCGCGGGACCTGGATGCTGTTGGCGCCGTAAAGCCTGATCTCGCTTACTGCTAGGCTGACATAGTCCTCCCACCTGGGTACCGGAATGATCAACCGCAGGTTGTCCTTGCCGTCATACAGCATGCCGGGGTCGAGTTGCCGGGTGCCCAGGTCGCGCAGCAGGCGTTCTAGCTGATCGATGGCCAACACTGCAGTGGTGGGGTCGTTCACGGCCGGGGAGAGCGCCCGGTTGGCGATGTCCACGATGATTCGAAAGGCAAACACCGGGTCCTGCTCCAGCGTGCGTTCCTGCCCGAAAGCAATCAGCTGGTGCAGCGCCGCGTCAGCGGTGGTTCGATCGGGCGGGAAGATCTTGAATAATGGATCCCCCTTCGAAACGAAGTCACCTACCTGTGGCACCAGCTCGATGGTGCAGTCCGACGCCTCGGCCGCCTGGACCAGCGCATAAGCGCCGAATTCCTGCATGACGCCCGAGGGGCCGTTATTGGCAATGACGCGTGCGTCCTTCCTCAGCAACTTGCGCGGGATGCGGTCGGCCTTTTCCGCCGCGGCAGTGTCGTAAAGCCTGGGATAGATGCTTTCAATGCCGGCATGGCCCTGTTCGGCCACCTTGCGCATCAGGGAAATCGGGCGAAGGCTCATGCCCAGGTGCGGGATGTACCTGAGGAACAGGATGATGCTGGCGAGGACGCTGATGATGGAAATCTTTACTCCCATCAGGGGAAGATGGTCGTCCTCGATCCGGCCGAGGACTGCGGTGCCGAACAGAAACGAAAATAACAGCGTGCAGGTCATGATTCGTCCCTGCATGTCGGCGAAGGTGATGGCCATGATCCGGGGCGTCAACTGGGCGCTGGCCAATTGCACGACCATGACCATCGAGGACAATACGAAGACCAGGAACGTCAACATGGACGCGGAAAAGCTGCCGACGATGATCCGCGCCCGCTCGGCATTGAGGTTGTGCCAGAGAAAATCGATTCCGTAGCCACGCCGGTCAAGCCAGTCCACGGTCGGCAGGACGAACAGTATCGTCGCGATTATGACCACGAATGGCCAGAACCAGAACGAGGTCTTCAGAAACTGCTGTAGGCGGTAGCGTTGCAGCCAGGTCATGTCCTATTCCCCGAACACTACGCGGTGTCGAATTTCGCGCCGATTCGACATTGCTACAGCGAGACGTGCTCGACCGGGTGCCCTTGACCCGGTCGATGGCCCCGAAAAATCACGGTTTATCGTGTTCGGCGTCAATCCGCGCGCGGAACCGCTGTGCGTAGAAAGTCAGGGCGGCATCAAGGCTGGCCCAGGACGCCTTCTTTCCTGCGGTCGCCTTCTGCCGGTCAACGAGGGCGCCGAGCCGTTCACCGGTGGTGGAGTCCACCAGTTCCGCCTCGATGACCGCGTCGTCCAGCAGCACATTGCCGCCGGCGATGTCCTTCAGTGTGTAGAGCGCGAATCCCGCGGGCGTGAAATTCAGGATGGTGCGGCCCTTTTTCCTGGTTTTGACATCGGCGATGGCCAGGCGGACCCCGAGCACGTCCGCACCGCCGGTTTCCACCACCGGGTAATCCGGTTCCAGTTGCTTGACCAGCGATGCCCGGAAACTGTCGGCGATGAGCTTCAGGTCGTCCGGGGAAATACCCATGTACTCATTGGTGGGGCTGTACCAGATTTCCACCGGCGCCAGCGCGACCTTGTTGTACTTGCCGAGATTCACGCCATCCTTGCGGTAAATCATGGCGCCAGGGCGGTCCGCGTCCGGTTGCAGGGCCGAGTAATCTCCCAGGAAGCCTGAGTAATTTTCCTCGGCCATGGCGGTGGGAGTGTTGGCCAGAATCATAACGAATCCGAACAAGATGATATTGTGCAGTCTCATAACTTTTCACCCATGATTAAATCGCAGATCTGAATAGGACGTTGTTTTATCCGCGTCGTTTCCGGTCTAGTAGCCCGGTGGCGGCCCGACCACGGAGTAAGCAACGTCACCACCGACGTAGGCCCGGTTGTACCAGGTCGTGCCGCATTGGTAGTAAGTGATCCCGGTGACAACCACTGTGGTGTACGAACAGGACGGCAGCGTATAGATATAGGTCGGGCTCGCAATCGCGGCCGTTGTGGCCACGACTGCGCTTGTGACCAGCACGGCCGCCGCAACTTCGCCGCCGTCCCAGTCGCCATCTCCCCAATTGTCGTTGTCGACCTCATCCTCGTAGAAGTCCTGGCGGTCCTCCCGTGCGTCGTTCCCATGCTCCTGCCAGTCTTCGCGGTTCTGATCCTGCTG
>CAYMXG010000101.1:0-5973 GCA_964394115.1 uncultured Enterobacteriaceae bacterium
TACAGGCGCTTGCCGCGTTTGAAGATCGGAAACGCGCTGTGCTTTTTTATCAGGTCCGCTTTGACCGATTTGACCACATCCAGGTCGATATCGAGCGCCCCGATGTCCAGCAGCGGCACGCCAAATTCCTGCGAGGCGCTGAGCGCGATGGCGGCGCTGGCCACAATCTTGTTTTCGACCAGGTAGGCGACAAATGGCTGTTTCTTCTGCAGCGCCTTCTGGAAATGATCCTGGGCGGCAGCCTCGTCCAGCAACCCGTCCAACACCAGTTTGCGGGCCAGACCGCTTAGATTGATTCTGTTCGCCGAGACCGCCATGGGGAGGTGCGTTATATCCTTCAGATTAACGCCTAAATCTTAGATTATGTGGCGAAAATTACCAACCCCTTTCAGTGACAGGCGTCTCATTTGGTTGCGGTCCCGGGTCCTGACGGCGGCGCCGGACCCCTTTTGACTGGCCCCGAACCCCGGCCCCCCCAACTATTTGATGCGTAAGTTGGCATCCGGTGCCGCCGGGGGGTCAATCGCCCCCGGCACGCTTGCGCCGCGACTCTTTTCGAAACACCAGTTCACCGGCTTCCACCTCAACCTCCACCGTGTCCCCCGGGGTAAAGCGGCCGGCCAGAATCTCCCGTGCCAGCGGTGTCTCAAGGCGGGACTGAATGGCCCGTTTCAGGGGTCGCGCACCGTAAACGGGGTCAAATCCGGCATGGCCAAGCAAATCCTTTGCGGCGGTAGTGACTTTCAGGTCCAGTTCCTGTTCGCGCAACCGTTTGGCGAGGCGCTGGATCTGGATCTCGGCAATGGCCCGAATCTGTTCTCTTTGCAACGCATGAAAGACGACCAGGTCATCAATCCGATTGATGAATTCCGGGCGGAAATGCCGCGCCACCACGTCCATGACCATGGATTTCATGGCCTGGTAATCACTTTCTTCCGCCATGGCCTGGATGCGGTCGGAGCCCAGGTTTGACGTCATCACCACAACGGTATTGCGAAAATCTATGGTGCGGCCCTGGCCATCGGTCAGGCGCCCATCGTCCAGAACCTGCAACAGGATGTTGAACACCTCCGGGTGGGCCTTTTCAACTTCATCCAGCAAAATCAGGCTGTAGGGCTTGCGCCGCACCTGCTCGGTGAGCTGGCCGCCCTCCTCATAACCGATGTAGCCGGGCGGCGCGCCAATCAGACGCGCCACCGCGTGTTTCTCCATGTACTCGGACATATCAATGCGGATCAATGCATCCTCGGTGTCGAACAGGAATTCCGCCAGGGATTTGCACAGCTCGGTCTTGCCGACACCGGTGGGGCCGAGAAACAGGAATGAGCCGTTTGGCCGTTGTGGATCGGAAAGTCCTGCACGTGTGCGCCTGATGGCATCCGCCACCGCCGCCACGGCCTCATCCTGCCCGACCACGCGGCGATGCAGCGCTTCCTCCATGCGCAGCAGCTTTTCCTTCTCACCCTCCAGCATCTTCGCCACGGGGATGCCGGTCCACTTCGAGACCACCTCGGCAATCTCGTTCTCGGTGACCTTGTTACGCAGCAACTTCGGCGGCTGCGTGTCGCCGGGGACAGTGGCCTGCAATTGCTTTTCCAATTGGGGGATGACGCCGTATTGAAGCTCGGACATGCGCGTGAGGTCGCCGGCGCGGCGGGCGGATTCAAACTCAAGCCGCGCCTGCTCCAGTTTCTCCTTCACGGAGTGGGAGCCCTGCAGCGCGGCCTTTTCCGCCAACCACACCTCCTCGAGGTCCTGATATTCGCGTCCCACGTCGGTGATCTGCTCGACCAGCTTTCCCAGGCGTTTTTTCGATGCCGGGTCGGTCTCCTTCTTCAGCGCCTCGCGCTCCATTTTCATCTGGATCAGGCGCCGTTCCAGCCGATCCATAGATTCAGGCTTCGAGTCCATTTCAATGCTGATACGGCTGGCCGCCTCGTCCACCAGATCGATGGCCTTGTCGGGCAATTGGCGATCCGTGATGTACCGGTACGAGAGCGTTGCCGCCGCCACAATCGCCGGGTCGGTGATCTGCACATTGTGATGGACCTCGTAACGTTCCTTCAGTCCGCGCAGGATGGCGATGGTGTCCTCGACGCTGGGTTCATTGACCATGATTTTCTGGAAGCGGCGCTCGAGAGCGGCATCCTTCTCGATGTTTTCACGGTATTCATCCAGCGTCGTTGCGCCCACGCAGTGCAGTTCGCCGCGCGCCAGCGCGGGCTTGAGCATATTCCCGGCATCCATGGCCCCTTCGGCCTTGCCGGCGCCCACCATGGTGTGGACCTCGTCGATAAACAGGATAATCTGCCCCTCCTGCCGCGCCAGATCATTCAACACGGCCTTGAGCCGTTCCTCGAACTCGCCGCGGAATTTGGCGCCGGCAATCAGCGCGCCCATGTCCAGCGCCAACAGGCGTTTGCCCTTCAGCGCTTCCGGCACCTCGCCGTTGATGATGCGCTGCGCCAGGCCTTCCACGATGGCGGTCTTGCCCACGCCAGGCTCGCCGATCAGCACCGGATTGTTCTTGGTGCGGCGCTGCAGGACCTGGATGGTGCGCCGGATCTCCTCGTCGCGGCCGATGACCGGGTCGAGCTTGCCCTGCTCGGCGCGCGCGGTCAGATCAATGGTGTATTTCTCCAGTGCCTGGCGCTGTTCTTCGGCACCTGCGTCATTGACCTTCCGGCCACCGCGCAGTTTGTCGATGGCCTGCTCGAGACGGGAGCGATCAGCCCCGCAGGTCTTCAGCACACGGCCCAGGTCGCCACGGTCCTCGAGCACCGCCAGCACAAACAATTCGCTGGAGATGAACTCGTCCCCGCGCTGTTGGGCGAACTTGTCGCACAGGTTGAGTGCGCGCTCCAAATCCTTCGAGACATGCACTTCCCCCGCCGTCCCCTGTACCTGCGGCAGGCGATCCAGCATTGCGGCAAGGTCAGGCCCAAGCCGCGCGACATTCACTCCGGCCGCGGTCAGCAACGGCCTGATGCCGCCGCCGGACTGATCCAGCAGCGCGCTCAGTACATGTGCAGGCTCCATGAATTGGTGGTCACGCCCCACCGCAAGGCTTTGCGCCTCGCTGAGGGCCTGTTGGAACTTGCTGGTCAGTTTGTCTGCGCGCATGGCTTCCGCTTTCCGACGGGTGGTGTAGATGATGACAAGATATGGGCGCGCGGGCCGGAATCAAGGCCGAACCGCCTGAAGCAGGCTGCCCGCTCAATCATGTTTGATCCTTGTCAATCCAGATGAGTGCGGCCATGCGCCCGGTCTGTCCGTCACGGCGATGGGAGAAAAAAAGTTCCGGATTGTCATGGACGCAAAGGTCGCTGCCGTGAATCGCGCGCACTCCCTGTCGCCGCAATTGATCTCTTACAAGTTGTTTCAGGTCCGCGCACCATCGACCTTCTTCCCTGGGCGCGAAGCAGTCGCCGGATTCGGGGTCCAGTTGCAGGCAGGCTGAACGGACATCCGCGCCGACCGCATAACGATCCGGCCCGACGCAGGGACCAATCCAGGCCAGCATCTGCTCCGGGTGCACGCCCATGGCTGCGATCGCGGCCTCAACGATTCCCGCGGCAATGCCGCGCCACCCGGCATGGATGGCGGCAACCTGGCTGCCGGCACGATCAGCCAGCAGCAGCGGCACGCAATCTGCTATCAGTACCGCACACACGTGACCCGGACCGGAGGCGTGACTGCCGTCGGCCGGTTGCGCCAGCCCTTCTGCTGCGTCAACCACGCGCTTGCCGTGAACCTGTTGCAACCAGCAGGGATCATTGCGGAGATTGAGTCCGCGCCGCAGTTCAACCCGGTTCGCAATTACCACCGACGGATCATCCCCCACATGGAGTGCCAGATTGAAGCCCCGGTATGGGTGTCTGCTGGTTCCGCCCAGCCGCGTGGTTATGCCCGCGCGCACCTGGGCCGGCGCCGGCCAATCGGCCGGCATCCACCAGCGTGGAGATCCCCCGGCGGCGGGCATGGGCACGGCGGCGTTCTTCAGTCCCGCGTGCCGGACACATCACGGCGCAACACGTCCAGCAACACTTGCATGTCATCAGGCAGCGGCACGCTCCAGTGCAGTTCCTGCCGCGACACGGGGTGCACCAGACCCAAGTCGCTGGCGTGCAGGGCCTGGCGCGGAAACGCCATGACTGCCGCGCGCAACTCCGCTGAGACTCCGCCCGGGATCATCCGCCGCCGTCCGTAGACCGGATCCCCCACCACCGGATGCCGGATATGGGCGAGGTGAACGCGGATCTGATGCGTACGTCCGGTCTCGAGCGTGACGCGCAGATACGTGTGCGCCTGGAAACGCTCCAGTACGCGGTAATGGGTGACGGCATTGCGGCCGCCGGACGCGACAGCCATGCGCTTGCGATCCGACGCATGCCTCCCCAGCGCTGCATCAATGGTTCCGCCGGCGGTGAGTACGCCGCCGACGATGGCACGATACTCGCGCCGCACCTTGCGCCGCGCCAGTTGTGCCACCAGCCAGGTATGCGCCTCCGGCGTTCGCGCCACGACCATGACGCCGGACGTATCCTTGTCCAGTCGCTGCACGATGCCCGCGCGCGCCACCGACGCCAGGCCGGCATCATGGTGCAGCAATGCGTTCAGCAACGTCCCGCGCGGATTGCCGGCGCCGGGATGCACCACCAGCCCCGCGGGCTTGTTGAGTACCAGGATGGCCTCATCCTCGTACACGACCTGGAGCGGAATGACTTCCGGCTGCGCATCGGTTTGTATGGTCTCGATCTGATCATCAATGTCTATGCGGTCGCCTGCCCGTACCACCGCTCGCGGGCGCGTCTGTTGCCCGTTCACACGGACCTGGCCGCACCGGATCCAGTTTTGCAGCCGGGAGCGGGAGTGTTGTGGCAGCAGGGCTGCAATCGTCTGGTCCAGGCGGCGGCCCGCTTGTTCAACCGTAATTACCAATGTCTGCAACTCTCAGATACTCCGATTGCGCGTGAACCCGTCCCGGTCAGTGTGCCGTGCCGCCTTTACGCCCCGGGAAGGGTTGGGTTAGGCTGGGGGCATGCGCGCCTTAGTGTTTATTTTCGCCGTGTTGCTGGCCGGATGCTCATTCTTCGGCAAAGACGACTCGGATGAAACTCAAAACTGGACCGTGGAGCGTCTTTACGCCGAGGCCAAGGGCGCGTTGGACGCCGGTTACTACAGCAAGGCGGTGGAATATTACGAGTACCTGGAGACCCGGTTCCCATTCGGCGTCTACGGGCAGCAGGCCCTGATGGATCTTGGTTATGCCTACTATAAGGCAGAGGATTTCGATTCCGCGATCTCCGCCTGCGACCGCTTCATCCGCCTGTATCCGCAAAATCCCGGTGTCGATTATGTGTTCTACCTGCGCGGACTTATCAACTTCAATCGTGGCAAGGGTTTAAGCGAGCGCTTCCTGCCGCTGGATCTTTCCCAGCGTGATACCGGGTCGTCCCTGCAGTCATTCCACGATTTCGAGGAACTGGTGTCAAAGTATCCGGACAGCAAGTATTCCCCCGACGCCGAGAAGCGCATGGTCTACCTGCGTAATACCCTGGCGCAGAACGAGGTCAACGTGGCCACCTATTACATGCGTCGCGGGGCCTACGTCGCGGCCGTAAATCGCGCCCGTTACGTGGTGGAAAACTATAACCGCACCACCGCCGTACCCGATGCGCTGGTCCTCATGGCCAAGGGCTACAAGGTGCTGGAGATGGACGACCTGTCCGCAGATGCATTGCGGGTGCTGGAAGCAAACTACCCGAATCACCCGGGAATCGCGGAAACCCGGGAAGTGGTGGTGCATTAATCATGGAGTTTGTCAGATTTGCGTAGACCCGGTCCCAAAATTGGCGCCGCCTGCGCTCGCCAATTTTGAGACCGGTTCTAGTGGTCATTCCTGGTAGCCGGACGTTATCGGATAGCGCCGATCCCGTCCGAATGCACAGCGGCTGATCTTGACCCCCGGTG
>CAYMXG010000101.1:6073-7694 GCA_964394115.1 uncultured Enterobacteriaceae bacterium
ATCGGATAGCGCCGATCCCGTCCGAATGCACAGCGGCTGATCTTGACCCCCGGTGCCGCCTGGCGGCGCTTGTATTCGCTCCGGTCCACCATGGCCACGACGCGCCGCACGGTGGCGGCGTCAAAGCCGTCGCCGATGATCTGGCCGGGGCTCTGTTGTTGCTCGATGTAGCGCTCCAAAATCTGATCCAGCACCGGGTAGGTCGGCAGGGAGTCCTCATCCTTCTGGTCGGGGCGCAATTCGGCGGTTGGCGCCCGCGTCAGGGTCCGGTGCGGAATTACTTCCGCGTCGCGGTTCACGAATTCGCACAGCCGGTATACCTGGGTCTTGAACACATCCTTGAGCGGGGCAAATCCGCCGGCCATGTCACCGTACAACGTGGCGTAGCCAACGGACAATTCACTCTTGTTACCGGTCGCCAACACCAGTCGACCGGTCTTGTTTGACACCGCCATCAACAAAACACCGCGGCACCGCGCCTGGATGTTTTCCTCGGTAACATCCGGTGCCAGGCCGGTAAAGATTGGGGCCAGCGCCGCATCGAAAGCGCGCGTGAGCTCATCGATGGAGATGTGCCGGCAGGGCACACCGAGGCGCGTGGCCAGCAGTTCGGCATCAGTGAGGCTGATGTCGGCCGTGAATTGCGAGGGCAGTGCCAACGCCTCGACATTTTCCGCGCCGAGGGCGTCCACGGCGATGCACAAGGTAAGTGCAGAATCGATGCCGCCGGAAAGCCCCAGCACGGCCCCGCGAAAATGATTCTTGTGCGCGTAGTCGCGCACGCCCAGCACCAGTGCCGCGTAATCGCGGGCGTCCGCCGCCGGCGGCGCCTGCGCCGGCAGGTCGGCGCGCAACACGGCTTTGCCGGTATCATTGCGCAATTCCACGCAAAAAAGACCTTCCGCGAAATGCGCCGCCGTTAGCGCGAGGCTGCCGGATCCGTCCATAGCCAGGGACGCACCGTCGAACACCACCTCGTCCTGCCCGCCGATCAGGTTGGCATAGATGATGGCCAGGCCGGTTTCCCGCACCCGGTCGGCGAGCAACGCGATGCGCTCCTCATGCTTGCCGGCATGGAATGGCGAGGCATTGATGTTGATCAGTGCCTGCGCCCCGGCGGCACTGCTGCTGCGTGCCTGGTCCGGTGTCCACAGGTCTTCGCACACGCTGAGCGCCACGGGCAGTCCGTCAATATCGCCCAGCACGGTTTCGGTGCCGGGACTGAAATGGCGTTTTTCGTCGAACACGCCGTAATTCGGCAATTCCTGCTTGCGGTAGGTCCGGTACACGGCGCCCCCTCGCAGCCAGGCACAGGAGTTATAGAGTTGTTCGCCGGCCTGTTCAGGGTAGCCGACGATGATGTCAATGCCGCGCGACGCGGTCACGAGGCGCGGCAGCGCGGCACGCACGCGCTCATGCAATGCCGGCCGCAACAGCAGATCATCGGGCGGGTAGCCCACCAGGGCGAGCTCCGGGAACACCACCATGCCGGCGCGTTGTTCCTCCCGCGCACGCTTCGCCCACTGCAACATCTTGTCGCAGTTGCCGTCGATGTCGCCGACCAGGAGGTTTATCTGGGCAATGGCGATGCGCATGGCCGCGTATTATGCGCCGGATCCCG
>CAYMXG010000102.1:0-7658 GCA_964394115.1 uncultured Enterobacteriaceae bacterium
AAGGCGCCGGGTGCAGACTGCAATACCGGAACCGGGAATGTCATGATGACCAATGGGTCGGGCAATCCCGGCAACGACTGCGTATCGGAAAACAGTGTTCCGGTACCCAGGATCTCCCGGATCAGTCCCAGCGTTACGAGCCACAATGCAGCGCATGCGCCGGGCATAATCCCCGCGCGTATGGCGAATTTCGGGTCTCCGCAGCGAAGCGACTGCTCACCTACTGTCAGCAAAAGGGAATTCGCCGCGAGCAAGGGCACGTAGACACCGAGGGTAACTGATAGCGAATAAGCGAAGGCCTGCAGCAGCAGATCCAGGACCGTCACCCAGATGCCGGATACCAACAGTAACGTCAAAATGCGCCATTCCGGCGCCACGCTTCGACCCAGCACCGCCATGGTGGTCGCTACCAGCATCAGTGAAACCAGAAACAGCAACGCCACGCAGGTCGCCGACAGCAGGGTGCCGCCGGCAGCGAGCAACGGGCACAAGGCCAGCAACCCTGCCGGTTGCAGTAACCATCCTTGCGCGCCGGTTTGAGTCATGCAGCAGTGCCGGTGGCAACCAGCAGCGTACGCAAATGTGCCAACCGCTCCTGCCCCGAATTCATCTGCAGCAGGGCCTGTCTGAGGCCCGGATCCGGTAACAGTTCAGCGAGGCGAAAGCTGAGCCAGTTGGGGTCCTCCAACTTCGCGTTGCGGATTGCATAGGGCAGTGCCATCGAATCGGACGCACGCAACAGTAATTCCCGCAGTCGCCCCAACTCATGATCCGTCAGCGGTGCTGCCGCAGGCAGCTCTTCACACCATTCGACTTCAGCCTGGATTTTCTGGCTGGAATCAACGCTGCTGGTCAGGACCCGGAAGCGACGTTCGCCCTGGATGGTTATGCCTAACAGGCCGTCCGCGCGTTGGCCCCACTCCACGATTCGGGCGCTGGTGCCGATGGGGAAGAACTCCGCCGCAATTCCCGACTCGGTGCCACGACGGATCAGGCAGACCCCGAAAGGGGCCTCGTCGCGCAGGCAACGGCTGACTAAATCGATGTAACGCGTTTCAAATATCTTCAGGGGTAACCGGCCGCCGGGAAACAGTACCGTCTGCAACGGAAACAGCGGCAATTGCCCGGTCATTGCAACGCATCCAGCAGCTTCTGGTGAATGCCGCCAAACCCACCGTTGCTCATGATGATCACGTGATCCCCCGAGCGCGCAAAGCCCGCGACGCGGGTGATGATATCGTCGATCCGGTCCAGAACCTCGCAGCGAGTGTCGGCACCCGCCAGCGCCTGCTCAAGATCCCAGGCCAGATTCGGTGGGCGCAGGATTATCGCCAGGTCTGCGGACCGCAGCGACGGGGCGAGATCCGATGCATGGACCCCCAGTTTCATCGTATTTGAACGCGGTTCCATGACGGCGACGATTCTCGCGCCGCCCACATGACGCCGCAATGCGTCAAGGGTGGCCCGGATGGCCGTGGGATGGTGGGCAAAATCGTCATACACGGTGATTCCCCGACGGCTCCCGATCTGCTGCATACGCCGCTGGACGCCATGGAATCGGGACAGGGCCGCGCCAGCGACGGCGGGTTCCACTCCCAGGGCATGGGCGCTGGCCACCGCCGCTGCGGCATTCAGTGCATTGTGATGGCCCAGCAGCTCCCACGTGACCTCAATCTTGCCGGCGCCCGCCGGTTGCAGGGTAAAGCCCGAATAGTCCGGGCGGGACGGCGCTATTTGCCATTGCGCGTCATCGGTACCGAATCGCTCCACCGGCGTCCAACATCCCATGGCGAGCACCTTGGAGATCTCCGGGTCTCCGCCGTTGCAAATAACCCTTCCAGACCCGGGGACAGTTCGCATTAAATAGTGAAATTCACGTCTTATCGCTGCCAGATCGACGAAGATGTCCGCATGATCGAACTCAATATTGTTAATTATCAGCGTATTGGGACGGTAGTGAAGAAACTTGGCCCGCTTGTCAAAAAAAGCACAATCGTATTCATCCGCCTCAATCACGAAACCGTCCCCTGTTCCCAGGCGGGCGGAAACTCCGAAGTTTCGGGGCACGGCGCCAATGAGGAAACCCGGTTGAAGACCGGCGAACTCGAGAATCCAGGCCAACATGGACGACGTGGTGGACTTGCCGTGGGTCCCGGCCACAGCCAGCACATGGCGATGACCCAATACCTCTTCCCGCAGCCACTGAGGCCCGGAAATATATGGCAGCCGGCTGTTCAGCACATACTCCACGGCGGGATTACCCCTCGACAAGGCATTGCCGATGACGACCAGATCCGGCCGGTCATCCAGGTTTGACTCAGCGTACCCTTCAAGCACCCGGACCCCGGCCTGTTGCAGCTGCAGGCTCATGGGCGGGTAGGTATTGGCATCCGTGCCGGAAACCGTATGCCCCAGTTCCCGTGCCAGCAGGGCCAGCCCACCCATGAACGTACCGCATATTCCGAGCACGTGAATTTTCACGCCAGAACCTCCGGGACCAGGAATTCAGTGGCGACCATGCTGAGCGCAACATAGGCCATGGCCACGAGTACTCCGGCTGGAAATGCGATGGTCAGCGCATGTCTCAGGATATGCCCCAGCACCAGCACGTTCCAAATGAACATGACCAGCACCAGCACTGATGCCGGCGCTGACAGGGGCGACTCCGGCATATGAGCTGTGACCATGAATGGCAGGATCGCGGCGAGAGCGAATAACGCACCAACACCTGCCATCGCTGTCAACGTCTGCAAAAAGCGTCCAGTGCAATTACGCAGCCATAGAACGCTGACGACAAATGCGGGCAATACGACGGCGTCCGCCAGGGCTGCCTTGACTGCCGTGGACCAGTCCACCGCCACTGCAGTCAAACTTGCCGACGCGGCCAGGTAAAAAGCAAATGTCAGCGCAAACAGCGGCTGGGAGGCGGGAATGTCCTGGGGCCTGCGTTTGCCCGAGAGCAACTCCAGAAACGCCCGTACTAAAATCCAGGCAGCGGAGCCCATCAGAAGGTTCTGGTGCAATCCGCGGACGCGGTCGATGACCAGCACCGACAGCCGCGGCGAAAATCAGCCAGGCTGCGGAGATCCGGCAATGACGGGTCCGGGCTGGGACGAAAGAAATGGCTCCAATTCACCCAAAGCGCGCCGGTACACGTCGCGCTTGAAGTCGACAACATTGGCCGCCGGGCTCCAGAAATCAATCCAGCACCAGTGGTCGAATTCCGGCCTGCGGCTGGCATCCAGCCGCACAAAACGCTCATCGGCGATCAGTCGCAACAAGTACCACATCTGCTTCTGGCCGATGCAAAGCGGTCGCATCCCGGTTCGCACAAATCTTGCCGGCAGATCGTAACGCAGCCAGCCCTGCGTTACGCCAAGGATTTCGACATGCTCGGGCAAAAGCCCGACTTCCTCGCGCAGCTCGCGGAACATCGCGGACTGCACTTCTTCATTCGGGCGAATGCCGCCCTGGGGAAATTGCCAGGCATCCATGCGCGAGCGTTTGCCCCAGAACAACTGTCCGGCGGCATTGCTGAGCACGATGCCCACATTGGCGCGGTAGCCGTCACCGTCGATGATCGAGCCACGCTGCAGGAACCGGTCGCGTCGCCCATTTTTACGCCTCAATAATGCCATGCTGAAGTCCGTTGACTGCCTAACCGCCAAACAGATGCTGGATGGCGTCGCGCTCCTCTTCAAGTTCGCGCCGCGTCGCGTCCATTCGCTCCCGACTGAATGAATTCACCTCGAGGCCGGAGACAATTTCGTATTTGCCGCCTTTGCAGGTCACCGGGAATGAATACACCAGGCCCTTGGGTATGCCGTAGGAACCATCCGACGGGATCGCCATGCTGGTCCAGTCCCCGGCCCGCGTGCCCAGAACCCAGTCACGCATATGTTCCAGGGCGGCGTTGGCAGCGGACGCGGCGCTGGACGCACCGCGAGCGGCGATAACCTCGGCCCCGCGCTTGGCCACCCGCGGAATATATTCCTGCTGATACCACGCGACATCCACCTGTTGCAGCGCCGGCTTGCCGGCGACGCTGGCATGATGAAGGTCCGGAAACTGTGTCGTGGAATGGTTGCCCCAGATGCAGACCCGATGCACATCGGACACCGGCACATTTGTCTTTGCCGCAAGCAAAGCGACCGCCCGATTGTGATCCAGACGCGTCATCGCGGTGATTTGCCGCGCATCCAGGTCCGGGGCATTGCGGCTGGTAATCAGCGCATTGGTATTGGCTGGATTGCCGACCACGATTACCCGCACGCCACGCGCAGCATGGTCATTCAGCGCCCGCCCCTGCACGCGAAATATCTCTGCATTACCGAGCAGCAGATCGCTGCGTTCCATGCCCGGACCGCGGGGTTTTGCCCCCACCAGGAAGGCAAAATCGGCATCCTTGAACGCCACTTGCGCCTGATCGCTGGTTGCTACATCCACCAGGGTGTGAAATGCACAATCACCCAGTTCCATGACCACGCCCTGCAACGCCTTTAACGCTGGCGTCACCTCCAGCAATTGCAGCCGCACCGGTTGATCGGGCCCGAGAAAATCTCCGGCGGCAATGCGAAACAAAAGGGCGTAACCGATTTGGCCCCCGGCGCCGGTAACGGCAATGCGAACTGGCTTTTTCATATGCTGGTTTCCCGAATGGACGTCAGTCTTTTCCCGGATTGGCAGCGGGGGCTTTCAAACATAAAATTGCCATTCGGTTAAGGATACAGGTGTGGCGGAAGAACTCGCAAGAAGGCACGCACCCATGCCGCGGGCGACGGACCCGGGCGGACAGGAAAGGGGTATCAACATGCAGGTCATTAACTTAGAATTACGGCACTTCTTTGCGGATCCAGCGGCAGCGTGGGACCCGGCCGGCAACCGCCAACGCCGGCCTTGATTCGCAATCAGGTTCAAATCATGAGCGTACAAAGACCTTCATTCCTGTACAGCGGAAACGCAGCCTACCTGGAAGATTTGTATGAGCAGTTCCTCGCGGATCCTGCGGGCGTGTCGCCGGAATGGCGGGCCTATTTCCTCTCAATTGCAGACGGATCAGCCGGCATGGACCGACCCCATTCGCACATAATCCGGGAACTGGGCGGTGCCGCAGTCCGCCCACTCCAGGGCGCCACACCGGCTGCGGATGCATCCTCATTTCAAAAACAGGTTTCCGTTCTGCAATTGATCAACGCGTATCGGTTTCGCGGCCATCAACAGGCGGACCTGGATCCATTGAAGCAGTACCAGCGCCCTCTGGTGCCGGAACTGGAACTGGCCTATCACAACCTCACCGACGCGGATCTCGACACGGTTTACAACCCCGGATCGCTGGTGGCCCCGAAGGAGTCCACGCTGCGCGAAATTCTGTCCATCGTGCGCACCACCTACTGCGGCACCATCGGCGCCGAGTACATGCACATCAACGAGACCGAGCAAAAGCGCTGGATCCAGCAACGCCTGGAGCAGTGCCGGGCAAAACCCGAGTTTCCACCCGAAAAACGCCTGCGCATCCTGGAGCGACTGATCGCGGCCAATGCATTGTGCGAATACCTGCATACCAAGTACGTCGGGCAGAAGCGCTTTTCCGTGGAGGGCGGGGAAAGCCTGATCCCGCTGCTGGACGAGACCGTGCAGAGCTCCGGTACACACGGCGTGCGCGAGGTGGTAATCGGCATGGCGCACCGCGGCAGGCTCAATGTGCTGGTGAACATCATCGGCAAACTCCCGCACGAACTGTTCGGGGAGTTTGAGGGCAAAGGCAAGGGCAAGGGGGAAACCTCGGCCGGCGACGTGAAGTACCACCTGGGCTATTCGTCCGACATCCAGACACCCGGTGGCGTTGTGCACCTGACACTGTCGTTCAATCCGTCGCACCTGGAGATAATCGATCCGGTCGTGGAAGGGTCGGTGCGTGCGCGCCAGGATCGGCGCCTGGACAAAAATCGCAGCGAAGTCCTGCCGATTTTGCTCCATGGCGATGCCGCATTCGCCGGTCAGGGCGTGGTCATGGAGACCTTCCAGTTATCCCAGACCCGCGGCTATACCACCGGTGGGACGGTGCACATCATCATCAATAACCAGATCGGATTCACCACCAGCGATCCGCTGGATTCACGTTCGTCGCTCTACTGCACCGATGTGGCAAAGACGGTCCAGGCCCCGATCTTTCACGTCAACGGGGACGACCCTGAAGCCGTCGTGTTTGTCGCCAAGCTGGCGCTGGATTTCCGCATGGAGTTCAAGAAGGACGTCATCGTCGACATGGTCTGCTTCCGCCGTCACGGGCATAGCGAGGCTGATGAACCCGCGGCGACGCAACCCATCATGTACCGCCAAATCCGCAATCATCCCGGGGTGCGGGCGAACTACTCTGAGAAGCTGGCGCAGGAAAAGCTGGTGGACCAGGAACAGCTCGCCGACATGGCAAAGAAATACGTGGATTCCCTGGATTCCAACCAGGCCGTGGCCGGCACCCTGGCCACCAATGTGGATACAAAGTTTTTGATCAACTACACACCGTACCGCGGCACGCGCTGGGATGCGCCTGCCGATACCGGCATCAGCCAGGAGACCGTGCAACGACTGACCAGCCTCCTGACCGCGTTGCCTGGGCATTTCAAACTGCATACCACGGTCGAGCGCATCTTGGAAAATCGCCGGCGCATGGGCGCGGGCGAAATGCCCATGGACTGGGGCTTTGCTGAAAACATGGCGTATGCGTCGCTGCTGGAACAGGGCACGCCGGTGCGTATTTCCGGCCAGGACAGTGGCCGCGGCACGTTCTTTCATCGCCACGCTGTGATCCACAATCAGAACGACGGCAGCACGCACCTGCCGTTGCAGCATATCAAGCCGGACCAGCCCACTTTCCTGGTCATCAATTCGACCTTGTCGGAAGAGGCGGTGCTGGCATTCGAATACGGCTACAGCAGCGCGGAACCCAATGCGCTGGTGATCTGGGAGGCACAGTTCGGCGATTTTGCCAACGGGGCCCAGGTGGTTTTCGACCAGTTCATCAGCTCGTGCGAGGCAAAATGGGGGCGCTTTTGCGGTCTCACCGTCCTGTTGCCGCACGGCTATGACGGACAGGGTCCGGAGCATTCCTCGGCCCGGCTGGAACGCTTTCTGCAATTGTGCGCGGAGGAAAACATGCAGGTCTGCGTGCCCAGCACGCCGGCGCAGATGTTTCACATGCTTCGGCGCCAGGCCCTGCGCCCGTATCGCAAACCGCTGATCGTCATGAGTCCGAAAAGCCTGTTACGTCACAAGCTGTCCACTTCACCGGTGCAGTCGTTGATTGGCGGGAAATTCGAAGTGGTCATTGATGAAGTTGATCCCCTGGATCGCACGGCGGTGACCCGCCTGCTGTTTTGCGCCGGCAAGGTGTACTTTGATCTGCTCGAGGCGCGGCGCAAGAACAATATCGGCAACATCGCGATTGCGCGCATGGAGCAATTGTTCCCGTTTCCGCAAAGCGAGGCAAAAGCCGTCATCAACTCCTTTCCAAACCTGCGCGAAGTGGTCTGGGTCCAGGAAGAGCCGAAAAACCAGGGCGGCTGGTATTACATGCAGTCGCGCGGAACCATGATCGGCTGTCTGGCCGACCACCATACTTTCGGCTATGCCGGTCGCTTCTATTCCGCGTCACCCGCCGT
>CAYMXG010000103.1:0-7603 GCA_964394115.1 uncultured Enterobacteriaceae bacterium
TTGAGGCGCGCGTAGCCTTTCTCCTTCAACACTTCCATGGTGATGCCACGCATGTGTGGATGATCCCAGTCGATAAATTCGCGTACCAGCGCTTCATCATCCGCCTCGGCCACTGCATCCTTGAAACCCATGGTGCGGGAAAGGCGGCGGAACAACTCCACGTTGGGGATCGCTTCACCCGGCGCGGCGATGGCCGGCAGGTTCAGCGTCATGTACGAATGCCCCCAGGAAAACATCACGTCGAACTGCTCCGCTTGCATGGTGGCGGGCAGCAGGATATCCGCAAAGCGCGCCGTGTCGGTGATGAACAACTCGCTGACCACGCTGAACAGGTCCTCGCGCATCAGTCCGCGCAACAGCTGGTTCTGCTCCGGACCCTGGATTACCGGGTTGGAATTGAAACAGAAGAACGACTTGATGGGCGGCGTGAGCGTGGTGCTGGCCAGGTGTTCGCCGAGCTTCAGGATGTTCAGCACGCGGGTGCCGGGTTTCGCGAGCTCCGCGCGGTGCAGGCGATCCCAGCGCAGTGGGAAATTCCAGATGGTGACCAGGAACAACCCGCCGCCGGGGCGACGCCACGACCCGGTGAGCGCCGGCAGGCAGGACACGGCGCGGATGGTCTGGCCGCCGCCGCGGCTCCGTTCCAGTCCCACGCCGATGCGGATCACGGAGGGTTGAATCGTCGCAAATTCCCGCGCCAGCTTGCGAATGTCGGCGGCGGGAACACCGGTCAACTGCTCGGCGCGTTGCGGCGGATAGTCTTTTGCCCGTTGCGCCAGTTCCTCATAGCCAAGCGTGTGCTGCGCAACGTAATCCTTGTCCACGAGGCCTTCTTCGATGATCACGTTCATCATCGCCAGCGCGAGCGCCGCGTCCGTGCCGGGCCTGCAGCGGATATGCCAGTCAGCCTGCTTGGCCGTGCGCGTCGCCACCGGATCGATGACCACGATGCGGGCGCCCTTTTTCTTCGCCTCGAGGATGAACGGCCAGTGATGGGGATTGGTGCTGATGGTGTTGATGCCCCACAGCACGATGTACTTCGACTCCGTGAAGGACTCCGGGTCCACGCCGCCGCTGGGGCCGTAGGTCATGGCGTAGGCTGTCGCCGAAGCGGAGCCACAGTAGGTTTTCTCCGGGATGGTGGCCCCGAGCCGGTTGATGAATGCATCGCCGCAGGCCAGGCCGTTGAGGATCCCCTCGGTGCCCATGTAGTTGTGCGGCAGGATCGCGGTCGGGCCAAATTCCGCGATGATGGCCTCCCAGCGCTGCCTGATCTCCGCCAGCGCGTCGTCCCAGGTGATGCGCGCAAACGTGCCCGCGCCCTTGGGTCCGGCGCGCCGCATGGGATACAACACACGCTGATCGTTGTAATGGTGCTCGGCGAAATTCTTCAACTTTACGCACAGCCGTCCCTGGGTGAACGGGTGGTCGGGATTACCGCGCACGTCAACGAGCCTGCCCTCCCGCACCGTGTACAGCATGGCGCAGGTGTCCGGGCAGTCCTGCGGACAGGCGCCGAAGGTTACGCGTTCACCCTGTGCCGAATGCTTCACGCTTCATCCCGCCGCGGTCATTTGGCGGCCCGGAACACGGCGAAATTGCTGTCCGTGTCCGCCAGCGTCGGAAACTTGAAACCGCACTTGGCGCAGGGCTTGGCCTTGGCCTTGCCTTCGTCTTTCAGTTCGAAGTCCTCCCGCACGCCTTCCTTGCACACCGGGCACAGGCGCATGATCTTGGACTCCACGCATTCCCAATTGGTGACGATGTCTTCGACGATTGGGCCGGACAATCCCCAGACCTTGAGATACTTGTGAAAGCCGTTGTTATGCCACTGCATGGTGGCTTCCTTCGATGTCCAGATGCTCACTTCGTTGAACCACGCCGGGTCATCCGGGTGCTCCCACCAGGTCAGGTGAATGAATCCGTCCAGCTTGCGCAGGTGATCGCCGACATTGCGGAACAGCATCTTGAAGCGCTCGTAATCATTCGGACTGCGAAAGCGTACCGACTGCATGCTCATATAGTACGTCATGGTCCAAGCCTCCCGGGCCGTGGGTTCGGGCGCCATGATTCCGGCGCCCGGTGGCCCGTGAAAGGGCCACGCCGGGATTTTCCCTTGGTGCCACGCCACCCCAAACCGGCGCAGCATCCGCGCCGGGGTGGCACCATCGATATTTCAATGCGTGGCTCTTTCAGCAGTCACTGAGCGGAACAAGAATTCGCCATGGCCAAGTTCGTGAACCCGTCCGATCGGACCTGGGGCAGCACGCCGGTCGTCGGTCTCGACATGGAACGGTGCGTGCTCTGGGACGGCCGGTGGAACGTGTTCACCGGCTTCTACCGCATGCCGCGCGGCATGCGCCTGCCATTGCACCGGCACGCGCTGTGGGTGCAGGTGCTGGTCATGGAGGGCAGGATGAAAGTGGACACCGGTGCCGCCGGGACGCGCACCATCGATGCCGGCGGCTATTACTTTGTCGAGCCGGGTGATGCACATGTGGAAACGGCGCTGGAGGACACGGTTGTGTTCGTGGTGTCCCAGGTGGAGGACGGACGGCAAAGCAACGTCGTGCCGCCGTAAACGAATGCAGGCTGTTCCGAAGAACGAGACGGAGGGTATGGTGATGAATGACTGCGCCCGGTGGTGGAAGTTCCTGTTGTTGACCATGGTGGCTGCGGTGCCGGCGGCACTGCCGGTGGCCGCCCTTGCCCAGGCCGCGGAGGCGGGGCTCGAGGAAATCGTGGTCACGGCGAGAAAGCGCGAGGAAAGCCTTCAAGACACGCCCGTATCGCTGACCGCATTTACCGGCGACATGCTGGAGCAGCAGCAGATTTCGAGCCTCGACGGTGTTGCCGCGGCGACGCCGAACCTCGTGTTCGACACCGGCACCATCTTCTCCGGCAGCAATGCCGCGGCGGCGGTCTATATCCGCGGCATCGGCCAGATCGACTATGCGATTTATACGGATCCTGGCGTGGGCGTTTACCTGGATGGTGTCTATGTGGCCACGTCCATCGGCAGTGTGCTGGACCTGGTGGATATCGAGCGTGTGGAAGTGCTGCGCGGCCCGCAGGGCACGCTGTTCGGGCGCAATACCATCGGCGGCGCCATCAGCGTCACCAGCAAGCTGCCCGACGACGCCCTGCACGGGGACCTGAAGGTCACCGCCGGCGCTTATGACCGCGTGGACGTGCGCGGCAGCGTCAACGTGCCGTTCACGGATACACTCTATGGAAATTTCTCGGCCGCGACGTTCAATCGGGATGGATATGTGGATGCCCCCAATGCGCTCAGCGGTGACAACCTTGGCGACATCAACCGCGACTCATTCCGGGCGGCACTGCGCTTCGTGCCCAATGATCGTTTCGAGGCGAACTTCTCCGCCGATTACCACCGCGCGCGGGAAAACGGCACGCCGCACGTGCTGGTGCAGACGTTCGACGGCCCGGTGCTGGCCCTCGGTGCGTCGCAGAGGGACCCGGCCAGTCCCAACTACATTCCGCCGCCGGCGCCTACCCAGGGTCCCAACAGCGTCGAACTGCACAACATCCTTGCCACGGTGCCCTTCGGCATCAATGGCGGCATCGCCGGCATGCCGGGCGTGGTGCCGAACCCGCTGTTTGGCGGACCGACGCTGGGGCCGGAGGACACTATCGACGTGCAGCACGGCGATCTGGTCAACTACAGCAATCTCGACCTGTCATCCGACTACGACGTGTGGGGCGTGGCGGCGACGCTGGATTACGACTTCGACCTGTTCTCGGTCAAGTCGATTACCAGCTACCGCGAGATGGAGGCCCACGGCGTGTTCGACAATGACGCCCAGCCGTTCGTCACCGGGCAGGTGATCAACGACTTCGACACCGATCAGTTCAGCCAGGAACTGCAGTTCACCGGCAAAGCGGTCGACGACCGGCTGAACTGGCTGGTCGGTCTCTATTACTTCGACCAGGACGGCCTGATGCCCGAGCAGGTCGAGTTCTCCAGCTTCGAACTGGTGTCCAGCGGTGGGGTGGAAAACATGAGCGCCGCCAGCTTCGGCCAGGCGACGTTCGAAGTGACGGAAAAACTGTCGCTCACGGCCGGCATCCGTTATACGTACGAGAACAAGAAATTCATCGTTTCCGACGACTGTGTCCCGCTGCCGAACGGTCCGAAAACCCTGCTGGATGGCACGCTGATTGACTGTGCCCCGGTGGAGACCATCGTCGATCCCAAGTACCTGAACGCGGGGTTCCTGGGATTCGTCAATGCCCCGGTGTTTCCGGCCCCCGGCGGCCGCTTCTGCTGCCTGCCGGTTTCCGACGCCAATGGAAATATCGTCGGCCTGCTGCCCGGTTTGACGCAGGGTATGGAATTGTTGCCCCGTGGCACTACGGAACTGTCATTCAATGACTGGACGCCCCAGGCCAGCATCGCCTACCACTGGACCGACGATCTGATGACTTATTTCTCCTACTCGGAAGGCTTCAAGTCCGGCGGATTCTCGGCCCGCGTGTTCCCGCCGCGCACGGGCGTGCCGACCTTCGACCCGGAGACCGCGACCGTCTATGAGGCAGGCGTCAAGTGGACCGGCTTCGACAACCGGGTCCGGGCCAGCGCTTCGGGCTTCCACACCGATTACAAGGACCTGCAGATCCAGGTCTCCGACGTGGCGCCGGTGACGCGCAACGCCGGCGATGCGGAGATCAACGGCTTCGAACTGGAGGTAACGGCAGCCCCGACGCCGGCGTGGCTGATCCAGGGCGGCGTCGGCTACCTGGACGCCAAATACACCAAGCTCGACACCGATGTGAACCTGGTCACGGACCTGATCCTGCTGACCGAGGACAGCAAGCTTCCGAACGCGCCCGAGTGGTCCACGACCCTGGGCGTGCAGTACACCTGGAGCGTGCCGAATTTCGGCGGGCAATTGGTGCCGCGGCTGGACTGGTCGTATCGCTCCGAAGTGTTCAATGATGCGCTGAATTTCCCGGCGCTACGCCAGGCGGGTTTCCACATGCTGGATCTGTCCATGACCTATATCAGCGCGGACGCAAAGTGGGAAGTGAGTGTGTTCGGCAAGAACGTCACCGACGAGCGCTACATCACGGCCGGGTTTGCCCAGATCCTGCTGGGCGGTTGGGCGGTGGCGACCATGGGACGGCCGGCCGAATACGGCGCCAGCGTGGCGTACCATTTTGATTGAGATGAAGCGCGCAACGAAAATCGCGAAGCGGCCGGCAACAAGGGCACGCAAGCCGGTCCGGGCCAGGGCTGTGCCCCGGGATCCCGTGGCGGCCACGCGCGCAGCCGGGGAACTTTATTTCCAGGCCTGGGTGGCCCGCGACCTGGAGCGCATACTGGAGCGGCACACACCGGACTCGGATTTCATGCTGCATGGCGCCGACGGTGTGCAGATATGGAAGGGTATCGACTCGGTCCGGCAGATCTTCGATTTGATCCTGCGTTCGCTTCCCGACCAGACCTTCGACGTGCAGAGCATGGTGGTCAAGGAGGATTTCCTCGTTGCCCACAGCATCGTCACCGCCACGCTGGTGCTGCCGTGGCCCATGGGCGGGAGGACCTACCTGCCCAGCAACAGGCGCATCCAGTTCGAGATCGTGGACATCTGGCATTTCCGCGGCGACAAGATCCGCGTCAAGGAAGGCTGGCTGGATGCGCTGGCGATGCACAATCAGTTGACGCCGGCAGGATACTGACCGCCGACCAGCGCGCATTTGATATACCGCGGGACATCGCCGGCGCATACCGGGTTCCCATCAACTAACCCCTCCCCAAGACACATACGCCGGTATCGGACGGCGTCACCGTCGGCGCCCACCTGCTCAGGCGGCTGAAGGCACCCGGCTGCGACCATCGAAGTTGTCTGCCGCGGGATTTTGCGTGCGAATCGGCACCGTGTACCATCGTCGCCTCGGGCACGTGGCCGGGAAAGGAACCCTTTGAGTAGTCTTCCGTGGGGCCACCTGCCCGCACCTTACCAAGGAGTCTGGACCGCACCATGCAGTTGCTTCTGGATCTCGACGGACGCGGTGACACGCCCCTGCAGCAGCAGATCTTCGAGCAATTGCGCGCGGCCATCCTGGGCGGGCGCCTTAACCCCGGTCAACGCATGCCCTCGAGCCGCGATTTGTGCGCGCAGATCAACGTGTCCCGCAATACCGTCGCGCTGGCCTACGAGCGCCTGCTGGCGGAGGGATACATCGAGACCCGGCACGGCGTCGGCACATTCGTGAATCTGATGCTGCCGGAGGCGGCTCTGCGTTCGCGACGCCAGCCTGTGCACCTGGTGGAGGCAACCAATGTTCCGCCCCCGCCACGGTATGCAGGACCGTTCCGCGGCCAGCGGCCGGCCTTATATGTTTCGGGGCCACAGGCAGAGCTCATCTGCGATTTCCGCATCGGGCGGCCGGATCCGGACTCGTTTCCGGTCAATGCCTGGCGGCGCATGGCGGCGCGGTTTCTCAGCCGCCCGAGTCCGATGCTGACCCAGTATGGTGATCCGGCGGGCGTGCCCACGCTGCGTTCCGCCATCGCACGCCATGTGGCGGCGGCCCGTGGCATCGTGGCGCAGCCGGAGCAGATCCTGATTGTTGCCGGGGTGCAGGAGGCGTTGACACTGGTGGCGCGGATGTTTCTCGCGCCGGGCGCGCAGGTGGTGATGGAGTTGCCCACCTACCAGGGCGCGGCCTTCTCGTTCATGAGCTTCGGCGCCGAATTGCGGCCGGTGCGAACGGATGAAGCGGGACTGATCGTCAACGAAATCCAGGGTCCGGCCCCGGAGCTCGCCTATGTGACACCGTCCCATCAATTTCCGCTGGGTTACACGCTGTCGCTGGAGCGCCGCCTGCAATTGCTGGACCTCGCAGCAAAGAAGGGCTTCTACATTATTGAAGACGATTACGACGGCGACTTCCGTTTCCAGAGTTCGCCGCTGACCGCATTGCAGGGTCTGGACATCCGCGAGCGGGTTCTGTACACGACCACTTTTTCCAAATCCATCGGCGCCGGGTTGCGTCTCGGTTACCTCATCGTCCCGCCGCACCTGGTGGAACCCTTCACCACCGCCAAGGCATTGTTGAACAGCGGCCACCCGTTGCTGGATCAGATGATCGTGGCCGAGTTCATCGACAGCGGGCAGTTCGACAATCACCTGCGTCGCATCCGCGTGATCTACATGGAGCGCCGCGATTGCCTGCTTGATGCGTTGAACCGGCACTTCGGGAAGTGCCGGATCACCGGGCAGGAAAGCGGCATGCACCTTTGCTGGCATTTGCCGGACACGTTGCCGTCGGCTGCGCGGATGCAGGAGATTGCGGCGAAAGCCGGAGTCGGCATTTATTCCCTGGCGGCCGGGCATGCTTATACGTTCAACGACAAAAAAGGCATGGATCGGATCGTCATGTTAGGTTACCCCTCCGTGCCAGTGGCGCGCATAAAGCGCGGGATCCGCGACCTGGCCGCGGCGGTTCTCAAGTAGAGGGATGCCTCACGCGAGGAGGGAAGTCGCGCGCAGACGGAGAATTTGTTCCGCGTCATTGCACAGGCCCGCCAGCACTTCTCCGGCCGGGCGAATCGCGTTGACGAATGAGGCTGACT
>CAYMXG010000104.1:0-7558 GCA_964394115.1 uncultured Enterobacteriaceae bacterium
CCAGGAAACTCTAATATAACCGGCCCGATCCCGCTAAAGTTTGCATCCGGCCGGGCGTCGTTCCGGCCGGCGGGAAAGACCATTAGCACCAGCGGAGGAATACATGGATATAGGTGAACTACTTGCCTTCAGCGTGAAGAACAAGGCATCTGACTTGCATCTGTCCGCCGGATTGCCACCCATGATTCGCGTCGACGGTGATGTACGTCGCATCAACGTACCGGCCATGGATCACAAGGATGTTCATGATCTCGTATACGACATCATGAACGACAAGCAGCGCAAGGACTACGAGGAGTTTCTGGAGTGCGACTTCTCATTTGAAGTCCCCAATTTGGCCCGCTTTCGGGTCAACGCGGCCAACCAGAACCGCGGTTCTTTTGCCGTATTCCGTACCATTCCGTCAAAGATACTGTCACTTGAACAACTGGCGGCACCGAAGATTTTTGAATCCATCTCCGATTATCCCCGCGGCGTGGTGCTGGTGACCGGTCCCACCGGTTCCGGCAAATCAACGACGCTGGCGGCCATGGTGAACCACAAGAATGAGTCCGAGTACGGCCACATCCTGACGATCGAAGACCCCATCGAGTTTGTGCACGAGAGCAAGAAGTGCCTGATCAATCAGCGCGAGGTGCATCGCGACACGCTCGGATTCGCCCAAGCGCTGCGCTCAGCATTGCGCGAGGACCCGGACGTCATCCTGGTGGGTGAAATGCGCGACCTGGAAACCATCCGACTGGCGCTCAGCGCCGCCGAGACCGGGCACCTGGTGTTCGGCACGCTGCATACCTCGTCCGCGGCCAAGACCATTGACCGTATCGTGGACGTGTTCCCGGCGGAGGAAAAGGAAATGATGCGCGCGATGTTGTCGGAATCACTGCGCGCGGTTATATCCCAGAACTTGCTGAAGAAAAAGGGTGGCGGCAGGGTCGCGGCCCATGAAATCATGATCGGCACGCCGGCGATCCGCAATCTGATCCGGGAAAACAAGATTGCGCAGATGTACTCGGCCATCCAGACCGGGGCGCAGATAGGCATGCAGACGCTGGATCAGAATCTGCAGAAATTGGTGCAACAGGGCCTCGTCGACAAGGCCGAGGCGCGCAGCAAGGCGACCAACAAGGACAATTTCTGAACTGCCGCGGGTATCGGCGGGAGGGGTTTTATGGAACGCGACCAGGCTATTAAATTCATGCGCGATCTTCTCAAACTGATGATTGAGAAGAAGGGTTCCGACCTGTTCATCACCGAGGGTTTCCCACCGGCGATCAAGGCCCATGGCAAGGTCATGCCGGTGTCCAAGACAGCGCTGACCGGCGACAATACCAAGGCCATGGTCTACGCCATCATGAATGATCGGCAGTTGAAGGAATTTGAAGCCACCAAGGAGTGCAATTTCGCCATCAATCCCGTGGGGATCGGCCGCTTTCGCTGTAACGCCTATGTGCAACGCACCTACTGCGGCCTGGTGCTGCGCACCATCGAAACCGAGGTGCCGAACCTGGACAAGCTCGGCCTGCCGGAGGTGTTGAAGGATATCGTCATGACCAAGCGCGGCCTGGTCATCATGGTGGGCGGCACCGGTTCCGGCAAATCGACGTCGCTGGCGGCGATGATCGACTATCGCAACCAGAATACCCACGGCCATATCATCACCATCGAAGACCCGGTGGAGTACGTGCATCCGCACAAGAATTGCATCATCATGCAGCGCGAAGTGGGCGTGGACACGGATGATTGGGATATCGCCCTGAAAAATACCCTGCGTCAGGCACCTGATGTAATCCTGCTGGGTGAAATCCGGGCGCGCGAGACCATGGAATTCGCCATTGCCTTCGCCGAAACCGGGCATCTGGCCATGGCCACATTGCATGCCAACAGCGCCAACCAGGCCATGGATCGCATCATCAACTTTTTCCCGGAAGAACGTCGTCAGCAGTTGCTGATGGACCTGTCATTGAATCTCAAGTCAGTCATTGCGCAACGGCTGCTGCGCACGCCGGATGGCAAGGGGCGTGTGGCTGCTATTGAGATTCTGCTCAATTCCCCTCTGATTGCGGACCTGATCCACAAGGGCAAGGTGCATGAAATCAAATCCATCATGGGCAAGTCCCGTGAGTTGGGAATGCAAACCTTTGATCAGGCGCTGTTTGACCTGTTTGAGGCCGACAAGGTCACGCTGGACGATGCGTTGCGCAATGCCGATTCCATGAATGAATTGCGCCTGCGTATCAAACTTGAAGGCAAGGACTCCAAGGGCAAGGACGCCCTGGGCGGGCTCGAGCACATAAGCCTGAAAGCGGATGAGGAAGAAGAAAAGAAGGGCATGATGCGCTGAACGCTATTTATGCCCTCTGCACCAAACACTTGAAACGACGCAAACCGGAGACTCCCCCGGCATGGATATACTTCCGTACCTGAAACTAATGGTGGAAAAGAGCGCCTCCGACCTGTTTTTCACGGTCGGTGCCCCGGTAAAGATCAAGATAGAAGGCAAGGCGCAATCGGTCGGCAAGACAATGCTGACCGGGGATGTCTGCAAGGCCGCCGCCTATGGTGTCATGAGCAAGCACCAGATTGCCAAGTTCGAGGACACCATGGAATGTGATTTTGCCATTCCGTTGCCCGATGGCGGCGCGCGTTTCCGCGTCAATGTGTTCCGCCAGCGTGGCGACGTGGCCATGGTAATGCGGCGCATCCCGCAGCAGATCCCGACCCTTGACCAGCTTGGGTTGCCGGAGATCCTCAAGGATCTGATCATGCACAAGCGTGGCCTGATTCTCATGGTGGGCGCCACGGGCTCGGGCAAGTCGACCACACTGGCAGCCATGATTGACCATCGCAATGACAATATGATGGGTCACATCCTGACAATTGAAGACCCGGTGGAATTCAGTCACCCGAACAAGAAGGCCATCGTCAACCAGCGTGAAGTGGGCGTGGATACGCTGTCCTATCGCAATGCACTCAAGGCTTCGTTGCGCGAGGCGCCGGACGTGATCCTGATCGGCGAGATCCGCGAGCGTGAAACCATGGAGGCGGCCATGGAATTGTCCAACACCGGGCATCTGGCCATCTCCACGTTGCATGCAAACAATTCCAACCAGGCCATGGAGCGCGTCATCAACCTGTTCCCGCAGGAGTCGCACAAGCAGCTGTTCATGGACCTGTCGCTGAACCTTCGCGCGGTGATCTCTCAGCGCCTGGTGTTGGGCGTGGACGGCAAGCGCTGTGCCGCCATCGAGGTCATGCTTAACACGCCCCACATCTCCGAGTTGATCCTCCAGGGGCAGGTCAGTGACATCAAGGAAGCCATGCAGGAAAGCGGCGCCGGGGGCATGCAGACATTCGATACCGCGCTGTTCAACCTCTACAAGGAAGGGCGGGTCAGTCTCGAGGAGGCGCTTAACAACGCCGATTCCCGCGCCAATCTGGAGGCCAGGATCAACTTCGGGTAACGCTACGGAAGGCCAGGCAGGTCCCTGCTAAGTGAATTCAAGACCTTCGCCATTCGCGGCAATGTTGTAGACATGGCCATCGGTGTCATCATGGGTGCTGCATTCGGCAAGGTCGTCGCCTCGCTGGTGAACGACGTCATCATGCCGCCAATTGGTGTTCTGGTAGGAGGTGTTGAGTTCGGGAACCTGGCGGTGACGTTGAAGGACGCGGTGGGCGAGTGGCCCGCAGTGACGCTGAATTACGGCCAGTTCATCCAGACCATTGTGGATTTCACCATCATCGCGGCAGCGGTGTTTTTTGCAGTGAAGGTGATAAACCAATTGCAGAAGCAGCAGGCTGCAACCCCGCCGCCGGCACCCAGTCGCGAGGAACAATTACTGACGGAGATCCGGGACCTGATGAAAGAGCGGCGCTGAAAGCCGATTTCCAGGTTACGACACAGAAAGAAAAAAGGGGCCAATGGCCCCTTTATTCTTTTCCAACAAGCGCAGTGCTTACTTGTTGTTGATGTACATCGTCACTTCGAAGCCGAAGCGGATGTCATTGAATGCTGGAGTTTCCCATTTCATGTGTGCAATCTCCGGTTTGTGTTGAAGGCCTGAGCAGCCTCCTGACTTGTTATAAAGCAGGGATCGTGCCAGTTATTGCGGCCTCTGCTTTTTCTTAATAAACCTATTAAATTCAATATGTTATATTATTGATGGATATGTGCCGGCGGATATGATTTTGGGTGGGTGGTTGATATTCACCAGATCAGGGTACGGAAAGAACCAGAATTCGGGTCCAGGCGCCGGCATCTGGCCGGGGCCTAGGCAGGGTAGATGCTGGCGGCCTCAAACACCGGGCCGTCCACGCAGACACGTTTCATGGCCATACCGGCAGAAGTATGCACCGGTACCGCACAGCCGGCGCAACCACCCACGGCACAGGCCATATATTCCTCCAATGAAATCTGGCACGGCAGTGCAAACTCCTTTGCCAGGCGGGCCACGGCCCTCAACATCGGCGTGGGTCCGCAAGCAAACAGTTCGATCTCCGCCAATTCTCCGGCTGGCTGGGCGGTAAGCCATTCCCGGGCCAGGTCGGTGACAAATCCGTGATAGCAGCCGGGGTTTCCCGTCGCGCTCGCCAGTCGCGATGGGATGCCCCAGTCTTCAAGCAGCGGCATGCCGGCAATACATCCCCCGGGCATGCCCGGCAGCAGAAATCCGGATGGCCGCGCGGCAAACGGAAACGGTACTTCCGATCCCATGAACACCAAAGGCGTGATCTGCGGCCGCATGCGGCGCATATGGTCGGCCAGGAAGATCATGGGCGGGATGCCGACACCGCCGCCGATGAGCAGCGGCCGCCGCCGGTAACCGGAAAGCTTGAAGGGCACGCCAATGGGGCCAAGCAGGCTGAGCTCATCTCCCACCTGCGCCTGGGCCAGCAGCCGCGTGCCCAGGCCGTGAACCTTGTACAGAATCTCCAGGGCACCCGAATCCACATCGACACGCATGATGGACATGGGCCTGCGCATCGGCAGGGACGCCGCGCAACGCAGATGCACAAAGCTGCCGGGCCGGGCCTCGCCTGCAGTTGCGGGTGCGCGCAGCTTCAGGATCCGCTGGCTGCCGGCGCAGACTTCCTGGGCCAGCACTCGCGCCGACTCCAGGTTGATCGTGTCACGGGTTGGCGGGTATCCGGAAACCGAATGCTCCGTCCCAGTCATTGCTGGAATACCAGCCGGCCTTGCAGAATGGTCGCGAGCACGCGGCCGCGCAGGCGTTGACCCAGGAACGGGTTGTTATGGCCTGCGCTGTTCAGCATTGCGGTGGTAACCGCAAATTCTGCGTCCGGGTCCACGACGATGAGATCGGCGGGACCGCCCCGCTCCAGTCGCCCCTGATCCAGTCCGAGGATGCGCGCCGGCGCGGCGGTGGCGACCGCCACCGCTCTGGACAAGGGAAGTTTACCCTCATGCACCAGCTTCAACAGCAACGGCAGTAACAGATCAATGGTCGAAGCACCGGGCTCCGTAAGGCTGAATGGCGCGGCCTTGGCGTCCGCGTCGTGGGGCTGATGATCAGAACAGACGGCATCGATGACACCTCCGGCCACTGCCTCAATGAGGGAGGCACGATCGGCCGCGCCCCGGAGCGGAGGTGCCAGATGGCAGAGTGATTCGAACCCGTCCACGTCGGCGTCGATCAGATGCAGGTGGCAGATGCCGGTATCCGCGCTGACCGCAACGCCCCTTTCGCGCGCGGCCCGGATCTGGCCAATGCTGCCGGCAGCAGAGATCCGCCCCAGATGCAGGCGCGCGCCGGCCTCCTCCGCCAGCAGCAGGGCGCGCGCCACGGCCACGGTCTCGGCACTGGCCGGGATGGGCGGTAGGCCAAGGCGGGTGCTGGTGGCGCCTTCATGCATGGCGCCACCATTGCGAAGCTGTGGGTCATCTGGCTGAATAAAAACCGTCAGGCCGCAACCTGCGGCATATTCCATCGCGCGGCGCAGCACTTCGCTGTTGGTAACGGCGCGGCCGGCATCGCTGACGCCGAGGCACCCGGCTGCTTTCAGGGTCTGCATTTCCGCCAGCACGTCCCCTTCCAGTCCCAGGGTCAATGCGCCGAGAACCACCACTTGTGCCTTGCCGGCCGCAGCAGCGCGCTGATTGATCAGTTCCAGTACTGCCGGCGTGTCCACCACCGGCTCGGTATCCGGCGGGCAGCACAGGGTGGTGATGCCCGCCGCCGCCGCCGCCGCACATTCACTGGCAATAGTGGCCTTGTGTTCGGCCCCGGGTTCGCGCAGACGCGCACACAGATCCACCATGCCAGGCAGCACCAGTTTGCCGGTGGCGTCGATCTCCTGGTCCGGGCGAAATCCGGCCGGTGCCGCGCCGATGGCCGCCACGCGCCCATCGGCCACATGCACATCCGCGACCTGGTCCTGGCCCGAGGCAGGACAGATCACGCGGCCGCCGCGGATACTCAGGCGCATCAGCCTGTCTCCCGGCCCGGCGCCAATGAGCCCATGATCATGGCCATGATGGCCATGCGCACGGAGATGCCATGGCTCACCTGTTGCAGGATCACGGAACGGGCGCCATCAGCGACTTCCGAATCGATTTCGACGCCACGATTTATCGGACCCGGATGCATGACGATAACATCTTCGCGCGCAACGCGCAGGCGCGCATTGGTGAGTCCAAAGCAGTTGAAATATTCCTTCGCACCTGGCAGCAGCGCGCTGCGCATGCGCTCCCGTTGCAGGCGCAACATGACAATGACGTCCGCGTCACGGATCCCGGATTCGAGTTCGTTGTACACGGTTACGCCCATGGACTCGATTCCCGCCGGGATCAGGGTCTTGGGTCCGACGACGCGAATGTCCGGGACACCGAGCGCCCGCAACGCATGGATTTCAGAGCGGGCCACGCGTGAGTGGGCCACGTCGCCGACGATGGCGACGCGCAGCGTCGGGAAATCGGGTTTGTGGCGCCGGATGGTAAACATGTCCAGCACGGCCTGGGTTGGGTGGGAATGGCGCCCGTCGCCGGCGTTAATCACGCGCACATCCGGTGACACCCGGGAGGCAATGAAATGCGCCGCACCGCTGTTGCCGTGGCGGATGATGAACATGTCGCAATGCATTGCCTGCAGCGTGTGCAGCATGTCCTGCAGGGACTCCCCTTTGCTGGTGGAGGAGGTGGTGGAATTCAGGTTCAGGACATCCGCAGACAGGCGTTTGGCGGCAAGCTCAAAAGTGGTGCGCGTGCGCGTACTCGGCTCGAAGAACAGGTTGACGATGGTTTTGCCCCGCAGCAGGGGGACTTTCTTGACGGCGCGCTCGCCGACACCGGCAAAGGACTCGGCGTGGTCAAGGATCTCGAGCAGTAAATCGCGGCTCAGACCCTCAATGGTAAGAAAATGCTTCAGACGGCCATATTGATCGAGTTGGGAGTCGTGCGCCGTCATTCCGACTTTTTGATTTCCAGAGCCAGGGGCTCCGGGCCAGTGAGTTTAACATGCTCATCCGGGGGCAGGTCCAGCCGCCGGCCGACGACATCCGCCTGGACCGGCAATTCCCGGCCGCCCCGCTCGATCAGCAC
>CAYMXG010000105.1:0-7522 GCA_964394115.1 uncultured Enterobacteriaceae bacterium
AAGATGATGCGACGGCTGCCGTCGGTGAAGCGCGTCTGTTGCACAATTATGTGGATCGCGGACGCCACCTGTTCCCGGATCGCCATCAGCGGCAGGTCCATGCCCGACATCATGACCATGACCTCCAGGCGCGCAATCAGATCGCGCGGGGTATTGGCGTGCGCCGTGGTCAGGGAGCCGTCGTGACCGGTATTCATGGCCTGCAACATGTCCAGGGTCTCACCACCGCGACACTCGCCGACGACAATGCGGTCCGGGCGCATGCGCAGGCAGTTCTTCACCAGGTCCCGAATCGGCACGGCACCCTTGCCCTCCAGGTTCGCCGGGCGCGCCTCCAGGCTGACCAGATGCGGCTGCGCCAGCTTCAGTTCCGCGGCATCCTCCACGGTCACGATGCGTTCGTTTGGCGGAATGAAATTCGACAACACATTCAGGGTGGTGGTCTTGCCGCTACCGGTGCCCCCGGAAATGATAACGTTGCGTTTGTGCTTCACCGCCATCTGCAGAAACTGAACCATCGCTTCATTAATCGCTCCGAAACGGATCAGGTCCTCTGCCTGCAACTTGCTCTTGGCAAATTTGCGGATCGTCAGGCAGGGCCCGCGCAGCGCCAGCGGCGGGATGATGGCATTGACGCGCGAGCCGTCCTTCAGGCGCGCGTCCACCATCGGCGAACTCTCGTCGATGCGCCGGCCGAGGGGCGAGACGATGCGCTCGATGGCGGTCATAACGGCATTGTCGCTGGAAAAGGTCACATCTGATTTGGTCAGCTTGCCGGCCTTTTCCACGTAGATGTCATCAAACTTGTTGACCATGATCTCGGTGATGGAATCGTCCGCCAGCAGTTTCTCCAGCGGGCCGAGCCCAACTGCCTCGTTCAGGACTTCAGTCGCCAGCGCCTCGCGGTCCAGATCGGAGGGCAGCTTGTCTCCCATCTTCTTGATGATCTCGCGCACCATCTCCTGCACCTGCGCACGCAATGCCCCCTCATCCATCGACCCGATGTCGGTGCGGCGCAGGTCCATCATCTCGAGCAGTTCGTCATGAACGCGGTTGCGCCACTTGTACTTCTCATTGTGCATCAATGAGACGATGGTCTTGCTGAGCGCTTCGGATTCCTCGATGGCGGCATGCCGGGATACGCCGATGGCGGTCTTCAGGCTGTCATCGTCGTCGTCGTCATCATCATTGCGGGCGGCAGCGGCTGGCTTGGCACCGGACGGCTTGGCGCCGGCTTCCTGGATCATGCCGGCGCTAATCTGGTAGCCGGCAATATGGATTACGTCGGTGGATTTGAGCGGCCCGAAATGCTCGACCTCCACGCCGTTCACTTCGATGCGCGCCTGCCCGGTCTTGTCCTCGACAAAAAGGCCTTCCGGGGTGCGCCGGATCTCGGCATGGTGGCCGGCCACGCGCCAGCCCTTCAACTGGATGAAGTTGTCGCGTGCCTTGCCGATGCTGCACTCAGCCACCGGACAACGGAAAGTCTTGACCCGGTTGCCATCACTGTCATTTACGATCACATCAAACATGGTGCGGACCTCAGTCGAGGATTTCCAGGGATTCCTCCCCGAGTCCATCAATGGCTTTCTGCAGTCCCTGCTTGCGCTTCTCGAGCAGGGACTGGTTCAGATCGGATTGGGCGTCATACACGGTCGGCGTGACAAAGATGACCAGTTCGCTCTTCTGATCGCGAAAAGATTTGGACTTGAATAATTCACCCAGGATCGGGATATCTCCGAGGAACGCCAACTGGTTGGTGTCCTTGGATAACTGCTGGTTGATGAGACCGGAAATGACCAGCGTCTCCCCGGACTTCATGCTCACATCCGTGTCGGTGCGCCGCGTAAGAAATCCGGGCACGCCCTGCACGGCCACCGAGTTGTCGATGACACTGACCTCGGTGGAGACATTGGCGTGGATGTTGTTGTTGGTGTCCACCTCAGGCTTCAGTGTCAGCTGGATGCCGTACTCCTTGAACTCCACGTTCGACGCGCCCAGGCTGTTGGTGACCTGGTAAGGCACCTCGCCGCCGGCCAGAAAACTTGCCTCGCCACCGCTGCGCGTTGCCAGCCGCGGCTCCGCGAGGATGACTGCATTTCCGGAATTGACCGCGAGATTGATGCGCGAAGAAATCTCGGTGGCGATACCGAAATAACCAAGCGGGCTGGTGGCGGACCCGGGCAGCAGATCGCTGAAGGACGGCGGCGATGGTGTCGGGGAACGGAATTGCTCATTGGCCACGATATCCCACGCAAAACCGGCGGCCGGCCCGTTGATCACCTTGTCCCAGACGATGCCCAGGTTCTCGAGAAAGTTGCGGTTGAATTCCGTGATCTTGAGGTTCATGAACACCATCTTGTTGATCGGCAAATCCAGCACGTCCTTGCTGGTCAGATCCATGATCTCCTTGTACACACCGGCGACGGTGGTGATCGCCGCTTCCGAATTCGACGGGACACTGCCGCTGAGGACGATGCGGTCGCCGATTACACGGACCTCCAGCCCGGTCACGCCTGCCAGCAGTGTCCGGACATTCTCGGCCTTCTCTTCCAGCGTGCCGTATTCACTCTTGATGCGCACCGTGATGTCGCGCTCCGTGCCGTTGTTGAACCAGATGTGGACGTTACTGTCGCCCTCGCCCTCGGCGATGATCAACAGTTGCCCGTTGTTGAGCAATGATGTGCTCAGCAGCTTGGAATTACCCACCGCGATGCGATTGATATCGGTGACCTTGAGGATCTTGATCTCGCCGACATACAACTCCACCATCTCATCGTCCGCCGCCCAGCACAGTCCGGCCGCAAACATGAAAACCACCACAATCAATTGCCTTAGCATTGTCATACCCCACTTCATCGTTCCATCATGGGTTGTAATGTTTTGCTGGTGGCATCGGCCATCCAGTACCGCAATTCTTCCGTGGAGGCTAGTCCTCCTTCTTCAACCTGCTGCGCTTGGCAATCCCGTCCTGGCCTTGTCCGCCGACTATCAATTCCACGTCCGAGTCCGCCAGCTCGCGTTGCCGGAATCCACCCGCAGATCCGTCGCCTTCCGGGGCGGATTCCGCCGGCGCGGATTCATCCAGCTCGATAACCAGGCCCTGGCCTCCACCCTCGACCTCAATTTCGCCGGCGTCCTCCGCGAGCGCCGCATCTGTCAGCTCGTCTGCCAGGCACATTGAACTCATTACCCAGCATAAGACCCCGACCAGCATGCAACGCGGCATGGGTGTTCTCCGCGCCTACTCCGGCACCGGGACCCGTTGCGACTTGGCTATGCCATCCGTACTTGAACCACCGATGACATAATCGAAACTGCCCTCGCCGCCCGTGGGGCTGCCGCTGATGGGTATTTCCTTCGCCACAGCGGCAATCTGTTCGCGCGACACCAGGTTGCCATTTGCATCCACCACCTGACCCTTGGCGTTCACCGACAAACCGGCGGCAGCTAGCTGCTTTTTGCTCAGCACGGTGCCATCCGGGGCGATCACCAGATCATCACTGGCCACGACATTGCCAGCCGCATCCACGACCTGGCCGGCGGCGTTCACCGACAAGCCGGCGGCAGCAAGCTGTTCGCGCGTCACGACCTTGCCGTCCGCGGTGGTAATGACTTCCGCGGCGGACACCACGTTGCCGTTCTTATCCACCAGCTGGCCGCTGGCATTGACGCTGAGACCGGCCGCGGCCAATTGCTCCTTGCTCAATATCTTGCCGTCGGCGCTCACCAGCAGCGTCTTCGGATCGATAACCTTGCCGCTGGCATCCACCACCTCGCCTTTTTCGTTTACCGTCAGTCCCGCGGCTGCCAGCGCCTCCTTCGTGATCACGGTGCCGTTGGCGGACACGATCAGATCCGCCCCGCTGACGACCTTGCCCTGGGCATCCACAACCTCGCCAGCGGCATTCACCGACAGCCCGGCAGCGGCAAGTTGCTGGCGGGTCATCACCTTGCCGTCCTTGGTGACGACGACATCCGCGGCAGATACCACGTTGCCGTTCTTGTCCACCAACTGACCGCTGGCATTGACGCTGAGACCGGCCGCGGCCAATTGCTCCTTGCTCAATATCTTGCCGTCGGCGCCGACCACCAGCGACTTCGGATCGACCACTTTGCCGGAGGCATCCACGAGCTGGCCATTTTCATTTACATGCAATCCCGCGGCCGCCAGCTGCTCGCTGCTGGCCAGTTTCTTGCCGCTCGCATCGACCAGGTTACCCGAGGCATCCACGCCGCCGGCCTCGGCCGCGCGCGCCGCGCGCTGCTCTTCTGCCGCGGCCATTTTCGCCGCATTGTCGAACAGATCACGCGCAGAAACCGCGGTGAACGCCGAGGCGCCCGGGTCCTTGCGATTACGCAGCAACGCCAGCAAATCACCCTTGTCCTGTGCCGCGGTCAACATTGCCGCCTGTTCCGCGGTCACATCCAGCGTGACCGAGGTGAAATTGCCCTCAGCCCGCAGTTGGGGCTGGCGCAGCAAATCGAGGGATTCAATGTACGGGTCCTGTCCGGTCGCCAGCACGCGCACACCCTGCAAAACGGGGAGAATCACGTCGCCGGGAGAAATGCTGCCCAATACCGCATCCAGTTCCTCGCCGGAAAACTGGCTGGCGATGCTGGCGATGCCACCGGGAATATTCGGGAGCTTGATGTTCCCCGGCAATTCCTTGAACAAGCCCACGCTATAGAGTTTGGGATCGAATCCCGAGGTCTGGTAGGGAATATTCACCAGCACATCGATGCGGTTGCCCGGCCGGATCATGCCGGCGACGGAGTTGACCTCGTCCACGGTGACAGTCAGTGCGCGCCGCCCCACCGGGATGGTGTCGGAGAAATCCACCGGGAAATCTTCATCGAGAAAACTCTTGAGCAACGGCCTGCCAATACCCAGGGCAGTGGTCAGCGCACGGCCCTTGAAACGCTCATACTCGCCCGGCCGGATCGCATCCGCATGGACAAATTCCGCCGGTAATTCGCGCACGGCGAAACTCCCATCCGCCACCGGCGCGCCCCGGGGCAGATCCCGGTTCGCGACCACCACGGTGACCTTCTGCTGTTCCGGCCCCCTGAGGCTCGCCTCAATGGCGGCGGTCCGCGCCTTCAGATACACCACCGACAACAGGGCCGCCGCTACGCCGAAACCGACCGCCCCCATGATCATGGTGAGCGGCAGTCCCCCTTTCTTTTTTACCTGGGCCATTGGTTCGCCTCTTCTATCCGGCCGTGGGGCGCGGACTATTAATGTCAATGTGAACTGCCCGCGCGCCTCCGGCGCTCACGGGCCGCAAGTCCAGATCTCCGTCTGGTTTGCGCATCAGCCGGGGACAGATTTGAATTTAATCCCCGGTCCTGATTATCGCTTTGTGTCAGCCGGCTAGAAGATGCCTCCTGCCCCTTCCATCACATCCCCTACATTACTTGGCAAGGCGCTGGTCGGGTCGGCAAGCTTTGTCTTCAGATCCGAAAGCACCGCGCTTGGGTCACGATTGAAGAATTGCAGGACTTTCAATGCATCGGGTGTATCTACAGCCAGCCGATCAATCTCGTCCTGCTCCAAACCCGCCGCCTGCAATGCCAGCGCGTAGTCCGCCGCGGAATCAAAGTCCGGCGCCTCGGACAACGACAGGGCATATGAATAGCCCTTGTAATTCTCCTTGATAACGTCCAGCAACTCCTGGATCACGTCACCGGAAGGCCCCGTTGTCAACGCCAGCACGCCAAAAACCAGCACCACGGTGTACTCCACCATGGACTGACCGGCCTGTCGAATCAGCGTACTCACCCGGGCACTATAACATGGCAAAAATCAGAGAATGTCGTGGCGGACATCGTTGATTACCACCTGGGTTTCCTTGTCATCGCCGGTCAGCACAATGTTGATTTTCCGGCGCCCGCCGGTGAATGCCAGCACATGCATTTTGGCTGCGGGAATGGCCTTGTCCATGTCCGGGCGCCAGTCGCCTGCCTGATACTGCTGGCGGTAATAATTGACATTGCTGGTCAGGGAATGGCGGTTCGTCAACAGCACGGTGGCGCCGGTCTGCCCCGGGTCGCGGCTGGTGATGTTCTGCAGCACCTGGCTGCCGGACATCTTCGGCACCCCCGGCGCATCCGTGGCACCGGCGGGGGCTTCATCGACACGGCTCATGGCCAGGTAACCCCAGGTACCCTTGTTATCGGCAGGCTGTGCCTGCACCGTCAGCAAATAGCCCTCCTCCACGCGGCTGAGGATGTACCAGGGACTCATAGCGTCGGTTTCCCCATATCCGGGTTCGATTCCGTTTTCATCCTCCTTCCAGAGCCGGCGATAAAACTCGTACACGCGTTCCGGGGCGTCCGTGGTAGAGAACTGGCGAATCTCCATGGCACGCCCACCGATGACGGTGCTGGTACCCATGGACTGCACCCTGGCATCGGGTGGAGGCGGAAAATCGGGCGGTTTGCCCGCCAGCAAGGGGGCAGAAAGTCCCAGCATCAGGACCAGGGACATGCCGCACTGCCACATGGATTTCACCCCTGGCACTCCGAGTGGGACATGGTCTCGGTCGGCACCAGCCGGCAACGGCCGGCGTCATCACACACGTGGGTGCCGCCACCGGACAATCGATCCGGATGCACGACGTCCCCGTCTACGTAACCCAGCCACAGGCTGCCTTCCGGGCCCACCGCCGGGGAATGAAAGGAGGGCTTGCAACGGGTCAATTCCGGCGCCATGAACGAAGCCAGGTCCCAGATCTCGCCCACCACCGGCATCGTCAACAGCTCTTTCAACAACGTCGACGGGATCGCCCCGCCAATCTGCTTGTAGGTGTGATCGGTACCGCCGGCATTCCAGCCCTCGCTCAACACGCCGGCGCGGGCGAGTATGCCCTCCTGCACCGAGCCATCGGCCACGTTAATGGCGCCCGGGTAGGTATAGATGGGTGCCGACACGTCCACCTTCGTATAGCCCTCGGTGTTGATGGCGCTGAATTCATTGCCTGAGCTCCCGGGGATGATGCTGAGCAGAGCGCCGAAGGCGTCAAACACCAGGTCCAGCACGTTCAGGATCAGGTTGATGATTTTTGCGGAATCCATGCCGAAGATCTTGTATCCGGGCGTATCTTGCGCGGTGTTTATGCTGGCGCCCAAGGTCCCGGCGTAAATGGCATCACCACGATGGTTGGTCCAGAGCGGATTCATGTCCGTCGACTTCCAGCCCGAGGTGTCGGCGGTACTTATCGCCAGCGCGTCATCGCCTTCGCGGATATAGGAGAACAATCGCCGCTCGGCCTCCTTGGCGGTGTCGTCCGGGGATTTATACGGGATCTTGGCCGCGTCGAAATTGCCGACGATGTCATGATCATCCACGCTGTTATACCAAGCCGTGTATTCCCAGGCCTGGTAGCGGGCCGAATTGATGGTGGCATGCTTGATGTCTATGTACTTGGCCACCAGGGGAACCATGAGGAACAGCGGCACCAGCACATAGGCGGCGCAAATCTGGAATTCGGTCATCGCCTGCCCGGCCTGCGCGCGC
>CAYMXG010000106.1:0-279 GCA_964394115.1 uncultured Enterobacteriaceae bacterium
CTGCATTGGGAGGAAGATCAGCCATCTCTATGATAATGTAGCAAAAATTAATCAATAATGCACCACCCCCACTATTTGGGTGATGTCGCCCCTGCGGGAAATCCGGGGGATACCCAGCCCGGGACGCCAAATGGGATATGAGGTATGACACTCAATTCTGAAATTCGACTGCTTCCGGTTCGGGATACGCGGCAACTATGGCAGTTCATTGATGTTCCGTACCGGATTTACCACAACGATCCGGCCTGGATTCCCCCGTTGCGTCTGGAACGGCGGGGG